>NZ_LWDV01000010.1:70364-345957 GCF_001693735.1 Orenia metallireducens | reverse complement strand
GAACTATTTATTTTTTTGTTTGATCATTTAAATTATATTTTAATATTAGGGTAGACTTTATAATTAATAATAGTTTATTGTTATTATCCAGCTTTACATTGGTGTCAACTTGATTATTAAAGTTAGATAAATTAATAGGAATAAGTGAAGAGATAATTATAAAGAATATTAAATTAGTAAAGTAACTATTCTTGTTATAATTGGCACATGATTATATTGGTAGAATAAATATGTGCCGTTAGAGAGTTGAGGGATATCTAATGACAGATTATTTAAAATTACAGCAGAAGATAGCTCCAGAATTAATTAAAGTTGTGGAGCGAAGATATGCGATTTTAAGATTGATTCACCGTTCTCAACCGATTGGAAGGCGTTCTTTGTCTCAAGGTTTGGATTTAAGTGAAAGAACCATACGAAAGCATTTAGATTTTTTATCTGACCACAAATTTATTATGTTAACTAGTAGTGGTGCTAAAATTACCAAATCTGGTGAAAGAATATTAAGAGAATTAGATGTTTATATTAAAGAGTTGAGGGGAACTAATCTTCTTGAAGAGAGGTTAAAAAATTATCTTGGAGTAGAAGTTCATGTAGTTCCTAGTGGACTGAATCAAAATTTAGGCAGAGAAGAGTTGGGGAGATTTGCAGCTGATTTTTTAAAAGGCTTAATTACTAGTGGAGATATCATTGCTGTTACAGGGGGAACAACCTTATCTGAAGTAGCAGAGATGATGACACCAGCAAGTGAGGGCTGTCAGGTCACTACTGTGCCTGCTCGAGGAGGATTAGGAGAGGGGGTAGAGATACAAGCAAATACAATTGCTGCTAAAATTGCTAATAAGCTTGGGGGGGATTATAATTTATTACATACCCCAGATAATTTAAAACAAGAGACAATCTCTACTCTAATTAAAGAGCCTTCCATTAAGAAAGTATTGGACTTAGCTAAAAGAGCCGATATCTTGATTCATGGGATAGGGACTGCAGAAGTGATGGCTAGGAGAAGAGGGATGCCGTTAGATAAGATTGAGGAATTAAAAACCCAAGGTGCAGTAGGTGAGACCTTTGGTTATTATTTTACTCAAAGTGGAGAAATTGTCTATTCAACAACTAGTGTTGGATTAAAGCTTTCTGATTTGACTAAAATACGTCAAGTAGTTGCTATTGCTGGAGGAAGAAGTAAAGCCAAAGCTATTGTAGCTGCTGTCTCAGAGAAGTATCAAGATATTTTAATTATTGATGAAGAAGCAGCTAAGGGAATTTTAGAACTTATATAGTAACTTGACTTTCAATTTTCATTATCAAAAGCTGAGATTAATCAACAATAATTTTGTTTTTAAGAATAATTATCTTGAATAAATATGGTGTATGTGGTATAATAACCAATGTGAGTTAAGAAAACCAACCATTAGTAGTTACATAATATATTTTTTTGTGGTAAGTGGGACATATTTATACTAACGGGTCATTTTTGTCCCAAGGGTATATGGCTTAATGAGTTATATGAGTATTGGATTTAATGTTAAAACATCCATAATATACCGAGGATAAATTGTCAGCTTTAAGTCATAATAATAAATGAATTAATTTGCTTTTCACTGGTTGTTTAATATTCTTATCTTTAATAACAGAAGTATATTTATTTAAGGTTATTTTAAAAAGAATTAATTTTTTGTCAAAATAAGATTCAAAAAGATTTGACAATAGGTAAAATATGGTTTATATTAATGGTGTATTATGTTAAATACATATAAATAAGTAAACAAAAATAGGGGGAATGTTAAAATGGCAGTTAAGATTGCGATTAATGGATTTGGAAGAATTGGAAGATTAGCATTTAGAGAAATTTTTGACTCAGCTGAGTTTGAAGTTGTTGCATTAAATGACTTAACAGATGCTGAAACATTAGCTTACTTATTAAAATACGATACAGCACAAGGTAACTACAAAATTGATTCTGTAGAAGCTACAGAAGGTGGAATCAAAGTAGATGGTAAAGAAATTAAAATCTATGCTGAAAAAGACGCTAACAACTTACCTTGGGGAGACCTTGATGTAGACGTTGTTCTTGAGTGTACTGGATTCTATACTTCAAAAGAAAAAGCAGAAGCTCACATTAATGCAGGAGCTAAAAAAGTAGTTATCTCTGCTCCAGCAAAAGGTGATTTAAAGACTGTTGTATTCAATGTAAATGATGAAATCTTAGATGGAAGCGAAAAGATTATTTCAGGTGCTTCATGTACAACTAACTGTTTAGCACCAGTTGCTAAAGTTTTAGATGACAACTTTGGTCTTGTAAAAGGATTTATGACTACAATCCATGCTTATACGAATGCTCAAAATACTTTAGATGCACCACATCCTAAGGGTATCAACTCTAGAAGAGGAAGAGCAGCGGCTGCAAATATCTTACCTACTAGTACAGGGGCAGCAGTAGCAGTTGGAAAAGTTTTACCTCATTTAAATGGTAAACTTGATGGAATTGCTGTAAGAGTTCCTACAGTAACTGGATCACTTGTTGATTTAGTTGTAGAGCTTGAAAAAGAAGTTACTGCAGAAGATATCAACAATGCTATGAAAGCAGCAGCTAATGAGACTTTAGGATATACTGAAGATCCAATCGTTTCATCTGACATCATTGGAACTAAGTATGGTTCATTATTTGATGGATTATCTACTAAAGTAATGACTGATGAAAATGGAAAGCAAATCGTAAAATTATTAACTTGGTATGACAATGAAATGTCTTATACTGCACAGTTAATTAGAACTTGTAAAGCATTTGCAACAATGGGTTAATTAGCAACACATTGTTCTATAATTAAATATAACAGAATAGCGGAACTTGACGGTTCCGCTTTTTTCAAGATTTAAATCATTACATAAAACTGCATTATTAAAATAAGGGGGTATTTTCGATGGCTAAGAAAATCGTAACCGATATTGATGTAAAGGGTAAGAAAGTCTTAATGAGAGTTGACTTTAACGTACCTATGAAAGATGGAAAAATTACAAATGATAATAGAATAGTAGCAGCAGTACCTACTATCAAATATGTATTAGAAAATGGTGGAAGAGTAATTGCCTTTTCTCACTTAGGAAGGGTAAAAACTGAAGAGGATAAAGCAGGTAAATCATTAGCACCAGTTGCTAAAAGATTAGCCGATTTATTAGGTCAAGAAGTAAAATTCTCAACTGAAACAAGAGGTGCAGAACTAGAAGAGGCTGTTGATAATTTAAAAGATGGCGAAATTATGATGTTTGAAAATACTAGATTTGAAGATGTAGATGGGAAGAAAGAATCTAAAAACGACCCTGAATTAGGGAAATATTGGGCTTCTTTAGGAGATGTATTTGTAAATGATGCTTTTGGTACAGCTCATAGATCCCATGCTTCTAATGTAGGAATTGCATCTAATGTTGACGAAGTAGCTGCAGGATTTTTAATGGAAAAAGAGATTAAGTTTATTGGTGGAGTTGTAGAAGATCCTCAAAAACCTTTAGTAGCAATTTTAGGTGGAGCTAAGGTTTCTGATAAAATTGCTGTTATAGAGAACTTAATTGAAAAAGCTGATAAAATCCTTGTTGGTGGAGGAATGATGTTTACTTTCCTTAAAGCTAAAGGATTGAATATAGGTAATTCATTATGTGAAGATGATAGATTAGAATTAGCTAAGGAATTAATGGAAAAGGCAGGAGATAAATTAGTTCTTCCTGTAGATACAGTTGCTGCAAAAGAATTCAGCAATGATACTGAATTCAGAACAGTATCTATAGAAGATATAGCTGATGATGAGATGGGATTAGATATAGGTTCTAAGACAGTTGAGTTATTTGCTAAGGAATTAGAAGGAGCTAAGACTGTAGTATGGAATGGACCTATGGGTGTATTTGAAATGTCTAACTTTGCAAAAGGTACAATTGGAGTTTGCGAAGCTATTGCAAAATTAGAAGATGCTATCACTATTATTGGTGGTGGAGATTCTGCAACTGCTGCGATCCAATTAGGATATGCTGATGACTTCACTCATATTTCTACAGGTGGAGGAGCTTCTTTACAATACTTAGAAGGTAAAGAGTTACCAGGAATTGCTACAATAGATGACAAGTAATTAGGTAACGGTTGACAGTTTACAGTTTTAAAACTGTAAACTCTTGACTTCATTTAATACATAATTATTAAGTTTTGAAAATTATTTTTGGTTTTATAAGGTATAGTGTTCAACTATCAATTGTACACTATACCTAAGAGTCTTAAAAAGACAAGACTCTTCGTGAGCTGATGAAGGCTTCTTCTTGAAAGTAAGTCTTATACAGCGGCTCCACTGTAAATTAATAAATGCGGAGGGATTATGATGCGTACACCTTTAATGGCAGGAAACTGGAAGATGAACAAAACAGTTGATGAGGCTGTTGCAATGGTAAATGAGTTAAAAGGTTTAGTTGCAGATGCTAAAGATGTAGATGTAGCTATCTGTGCACCAGCAGTTGATTTATATGCAATGAATGAAGTAGTTGCTGATACTAATATCGATTTAGGTGCTCAAAATATGTACTATAAAGAGAGTGGGGCTTATACTGCTGAACTTTCTCCAGCTATGGTTAAGAGTGTAGGTTGTAAATATGTAATCATCGGTCATTCTGAAAGAAGAGAGATCTTTGGTGAAACTGATGAATTATTGAACTTAAAATTAAAAGCAGCTTTTGCTAATGGTATTGTTCCTATTCTTTGTATTGGAGAAACATTGACTGAGAGAGAAAGTGGAGCACTTTATGATAAAGTTAAATTCCAATTAGCAGCTGCTCTTTCTGGTATTGAAGCTAGTGATGTAAAAGATATGGTACTTGCTTATGAGCCTATCTGGGCGATTGGAACTGGTAAGACAGCTACTCCAGAGCAAGCAGAAGAGATGATTAAATTTATTAGAGAAACAGTTGCTGATATGTATGATACAGATACTGCTGAAGCTATTAGAATTCAATATGGCGGAAGTGTTAAGCCTAATAATGTAAAAGAGATTATGGCACAACCTAATATTGATGGAGCTCTAGTAGGTGGAGCTAGTTTAGAAGCTGAATCTTTCTCTAAAATCGTTAACTTTAAGTAAATAAAGGAGGGATTGCTGTGTCGACACCTAAACCTTTAGCATTAGTTATACTAGATGGTTTCGGAGTTAATGAAAAAGAAGAAGCAAATGCAATTCAAGCAGCAAACACACCTAACTTCGATAGATTATGGGCTGAATATCCTCATACTCTTGTTCGAGCTGCTGGTGAAGCTGTAGGGTTACCTGATGGGCAGATGGGTAACTCTGAGGTAGGTCACCTTAATTTAGGTGCTGGTCGAATTGTATATCAAGATTTGACTAGAATTACTAAATCAATTAAAGATGGCGACTTCTTTGAAAATGAAGTGTTATTAGATGCTATTAATAAAGCAAAAGCAAATGATGCTGCTCTTCATCTGTTAGGTTTATTATCTGATGGAGGAGTTCATAGTCACAATCAACATTTATATGGATTATTAGAGCTTGCTAAGAAAGAGGGTATGGAAAAAGTCTATGTTCATGCTATCTTAGATGGAAGAGATGTACCTCCTGCAAGTGCTAAGACCTATGTAAATGAGTTAGAAGCTAAAATCGAAGAGATTGGTGTAGGAAAGGTTGCAACGATTGGTGGACGTTATTATTATATGGACCGTGATAATCGTTGGGATAGAACTGCTAAGGCTTATAATGCAATGGTATTTGGTCAAGGAGAGAGTGCTAACAGTGCATTAGAGGTAGTAGAGAATTCTTATGCTGATGATAAGACTGATGAGTTTGTATTACCAGCAGTTGTGCTTGGTGAAGATGGAGCTCCAGTTGCTAAGGTACAAGAAAATGATTCAGTTATCTTCTTTAACTTTAGACCAGACCGTGCACGCCAATTGACACGTGCTCTAAATGATACAGATTTCAATGGTTTTGAGCGTCAAGAAGGATATCCTAAGATTCATCTTGTATGTATGACAGAGTATGATGAAACTATTGATGCTCCAATTGCTTTCCCAGCTACAGAGATTACCAATACTTTAGGTCAAGTCTTAGCTGCTAATGGGTTAAAGCAACTTAGAACTGCTGAAACTGAGAAATATGCTCATGTTACTTTCTTCTTCAATGGTGGTAAAGAGACTCCAAATGAAGGAGAAGATAGAGAGCTAATTCCATCTCCAGATGTTGCTACTTATGATATGAAGCCTGAAATGAGTGCTTATGAGGTAACAGATAATCTAATTAAGAAGATGGATGAGGTAGACTATGATGTTATCATCTTAAACTTTGCAAATCCAGATATGGTTGGTCATACTGGTGACTTTGATGCAGAGGTTAAAGCAGTAGAGACAGTTGATGAATGTTTAGGTAAGGTAATAGATACTATCTTAGCTAAAGGTGGAGCTGCTTTAGTTACTGCTGATCATGGAAATGGTGAGCAGATGGTTGATTATGATACTGGAGAGCCTTTCACAGCTCATACAACAAATCCTGTACCATTACTTTATATCAATGACAATGATAAAGATGCTGAGTTATTGGCAGAAGGTGAAGGTAAATTAGCTGACTTTGCACCAACAATGCTAAAATTATTAGGAATTGATATTCCTGCAGAGATGACAGGTAATCAACTAATTAAGTAATTATTACAGCTATTAATTTAGATTAGTTATGTAGGGGTCGGCTCTATGTTGACCCTATATAAAATAGATTCTACATATAAATTCATATTATTTAGGAGGGAAAAGAATGATTGAGAATATTTTTGAAATTATTGATGTTGTAGGAAGAGAAGTATTAGATTCAAGAGGGAATCCAACTGTAGAGGTAGATGTATATTTAGCAGGTGGAGAAATGGGTAGAGCTATAGTTCCATCTGGAGCTTCTACTGGAGAGCACGAAGCAGTAGAGTTAAGAGATGGAGACAAGAGTAGATACAGAGGAAAAGGTGTCCTTAAAGCTGTTGCAAATGTAAATGAAACTATTGCTGAAGAAGTTATTGGTATGGATGCTAGAGCGCAAGTAGATATTGATAATTTAATGATCGAATTAGATGGAACTCCAAATAAAGGAAATTTAGGTGCTAATGCTATTTTAGGTGTATCTCTAGCAGTAGCTAAAGCAGCTGCTAAGCAATTAGGTCTTCCTTTATATCAATATATAGGTGGAGTTAATGCTAAAGAGCTTCCTGTACCAATGATGAATATCTTAAATGGTGGAGAACATGCTGACTCTGCTGTAGATGTTCAAGAATTCATGGTTATGCCTGTTGGATTTGATACTTATAGTGAAGCTTTAAGAGCTGGAGCTGAAATCTTCCACGCTTTACACGCTATTTTAGCAGAAAAAGGAGATGTAACTGCAGTAGGTAACGAAGGTGGATTTGCTCCTCGTGACTTAAGTGGAACTGAAGAAGCTATCGAGACTATTTTAGATGCTATTGAAAGAGCTGGATATACTCCAGGAGAGCAAATTAAATTAGCTTTAGATGTTGCATCTAGTGAATTAGTTGATGAAGATGGAAACTATAACTTCAAACGTGAAGGTGTAGTTAGAACTTCTGATGAAATGGTAGAATTCTATGCAGACTTAGTTGAGAAGTATCCAATCATCTCTATTGAAGATGGATTAGGTGAAAATGATTGGGACGGTTGGGTAAAACTAACTGAAAGATTAGGAGATAAAGTTCAATTAGTTGGAGACGACTTATTTGTAACTAACACTGAGTTCCTTGCTAAAGGTATCGAATTAGGTGCTGCTAATGCTATCCTAATCAAAGTAAACCAAATTGGTACATTAACTGAAACTCTTGATGCTATTGAATTAGCTAAGAGAAATAATATGACTGCTGTTGTATCTCATAGATCTGGAGAGACTGCTGATGATACAATCGCTGACTTGGTAGTTGCTACAAATGCTGGTCAAATTAAGACTGGTTCTGCTTCTAGATCTGATAGAATGGCAAAATATAATCAACTATTAAGAATCGAAGAAGAATTAGCTGAAACTGCTCAATATAATGGTTTAAACAACTTCTATAACCTATAATATTGAAATTTAAGGTGCAGGGCTTTCCCTGCACTTTTTATTTAGTCTAAGTTTAAGTATTGGTTTAATATAACTAGAATTATTTTGAGCTGAAATTTAAGCTTACACTAAAGTTTAATATAATTGCTTTTTAAGACAAGTTATGTTAAAATAATAGTGTTATTTTGTAATTGGGGGGTGCCAGATAGGTGTTAGTCTTTCTTAAAGTGTTACTAATTATCATATCAGTTGCCTTGATTGCAGGTGTATTATTACAATCAGGTAAAGGTGGAGGTCTTGCAGGTATGGATGGAGGAGCTTCTGCTTTGTTAGGAGCTCAAGGTAAAGCTCTAGATTCTATAATGAGTAAAGTAACAACAGTTGCTGCTATCTTATTTATGGTGTTATCTTTGGTAATAGCTGCAATACAATAATTTAGTATAGTAAAACTCTTAGTAGGATGGGTTCCACTAAGAGTTTTGTCTTTATGTAAATAGTTTTTTATTAATGGTTAATAATATCTATCAGTAAGGTTAGTATAAAGTTTATAAATTTGAGTAGATAAATCTTATAATTTAGCTCTCTGTTTTAAAGCTTTCGTTAGCTATAATTTTAAATTATATACTAGAATGAATTGCTATATTTACATAGGTTAATTTTGGGTAAAAGTATACTTATTATAAAGTTTAGACACAATATATTATAAAGGATAAATTTTAATTTTATCTTTAATTTTTGGAGGGATAATTATGAATATTAAAAATAAAATATTAGAGTTTATGAAAGAGCAGGCTTATAAGCCATTAACTTCTGAAGAATTATTAAAGGCTATGGATATAAGTATAGAGCAGAGGTCGATGCTATTAGATTTATTAGATGAGTTAGAAGAGCAAGGAGCGATTATTAAGAATCGTAGGGGCTGCTATGGTGTTCCAGAAAGAATGGGTATGATTAGTGGAAGGCTACAGGGGCATGCTAAGGGATTTGCATTTCTAATCCCAGATAATCCTAATGAAGAGGATATTTATATTCATGCAAATGACCTCAAAGGTGCTATGCATAATGATAAGGTACTTGTAAGAAAGTTTAATAAGGCTGACGGTAGAAGTAGTTCAGGGGAAGTTGTTAGAGTCTTAGAGAGGAGTAATAAGAAGATTGTTGGAAGATATGAGGATAGCAAAAATTTTGGTTTTGTAGTTCCTGATGACAATAGGATCTCTTATGATGTCTTTATTCCTCAATCTAAGACTAAAGGTGCTAAGGAAGGGCAGAAGGTAGTAGTAGAGATAAGTAAATGGCCTGAAAAGAGGAGAAATCCTGAGGGAGAAGTTGTAGAAGTTTTAGGTTATCAAGGGGAACCTGGTGTGGATATAGAAGCAATTATTAAAAAGCTAGAGTTACCTGAATATTTCCCAGAAGATGTTAGAAGAGAGGTCGAAGCTATTCCTGATGATATTCCTCAAGAAGAGGTTGAGCGCAGAAGAGACTTAAGAGGGCTTAAAATGGTTACTATAGATGGAGAAGATGCTAAAGATTTTGATGATGCTATTTCTATTGAAAGATTAGATGATGGTAAAGTTAGATTGGGTGTACATATTGCAGATGTGACCCATTATGTTAGAAGAGGAAGTTCATTGAATAAAGAAGCCTTTAATCGAGCTACTAGTATCTATTTAGTTGATAGAGTAATTCCAATGTTACCAGAGAAGCTGTCTAATAATATGTGTAGCTTACGTTCTGATGGAGATAGATTGGCAATGACTGTATTGATGAAATTTGAAGAGAAGACAGGAAAGTTATTAAGCCATGAGATTGTAGAGAGTGTTATCAGAGTAAATCATCGTTTGACTTATACTAATGTCAATAAAATGTTAATAGATGAAGATAGTGAGTTGATAGAGGAGTATAGTGATGTAATTGATGAGCTGAGATTGATGGGTGAATTCTCCAAGGTTTTAAGGAAGAATCGTTTTGAAAGAGGAAGTATTGATTTTGACTTTCCAGAAGCCAAAATTATACTTGATGATGATGGTAAACCTATTGATATAGTTAAGGTTAATCGAGGAATTGCAGAAAAGATGATAGAGGACTTTATGATTAGAACAAATGAAGTAGTAGCAGAAGATATGTTCCATCGTGAGATACCCTTTATCTATCGTGTCCATGAACAACCTAGTAAGGAAAAGTTAGAGTCATTAAATAGCTTTATTCATAATTTAGGTTATCATATTAAAGGGTTAAAAGGTGAAGAGGTACATCCTAAAGCCTTGCAAAATATATTAGAGAAGGTAAAGGGGCAGCCAGAAGAGAGAGTTGTTAATACTGTCTTATTAAGGAGTATGCAACAAGCTCATTACAGTCCTTATAATATTGGACATTTTGGACTTGCTTCTAGGTATTATAGCCATTTCACATCACCAATTAGAAGGTATCCAGATTTGATGATTCATAGAATAATTAAAGAGGTAATTAATAAAAGTGTCTTATCAGAAGAGAGGATATCACAGTTAATGGATGAATTGCCTAATACTGCTGATCATTCTTCTGTACAAGAGAGAAGGGCGATGGATGCTGAATATGAATCCTTAGATTTGAAGAAGGTTGAATATATGGAAGATAAGGTAGGCAATCAATATGAAGGGATAATTAGTAGTGTGATGTCCTTTGGTTTCTTTGTAGAACTAGATAATACTGTTGAAGGTCTAGTACATGTTAGTGCTATGCGTGATGATTATTATCATTATTATGAAGATAAGCATGCCTTTATTGGTGAAAGAACAGGTAATTCCTATCAATTAGGTGATAAAGTGAAGGTTAAATTAGTCAAGGTTAATTTAGAGGATAAGCAGATTGATTTTGATTTAGTTATCGATGAATGATTAAGATATTAGTATAAAATAGCTATTAATTGGCAGTTGGTTATTATTGGTTACCAATTAATAGCTATTAATTAATACTTTCCCCTTGACATTTTGTTTAGAATTGTTATAATAATAGATGCACGTTCGTTAAAGAGGTGAAAGAAATGGGTAAAACAATAGCTACAAATCGTAAAGCAAGGCATGAATATCATATTGAAGAGACCTATGAAGTTGGAATTGTCTTACAAGGAACAGAGGTTAAGTCAATCCGAGCAGGTAGAGTCAATCTTAAAGATAGTTTTGCCAGAATAGAGAACAATGAAGTCTTCTTATATAATCTTCATATATCTCCTTATGAACAGGGGAATCGTTACAATCACGATCCAGAGCGTGTTAGAAAATTGTTGTTGCATAAAAGTGAGATTAGAAAATTAATTGGTAAAACTCAACAAGAGGGATATACCCTTGTTCCTTTAAAGATTTATTTTACACGACAATTGATTAAGGTTCAATTAGCTCTAGGTAAAGGTAAGAATCTTTATGATAAACGCCAAGACCTTAAGCGTAAGAGTGCTAAGCGTGAGATACAACGTGCTTTTAAAGATAGACAATTAGGAAGATAATAAAATTTTAAATATTAGTCACTGCTTTTACTATGGGGGTGTAATTGGTACTCGACCTGCAAAGTACGGCAGAGACAGCGAGCCGAGATTGCTATTAACTCGTTAACTAGTAGCAACTTAAAATTATCTGCAAACGATAATAATTATACTTTAGCTGCTGCGTAAGCACCAGCTTTATGCTTATAAGCCTCTTGTCTGTGGAGTCTTATAAGTACCATAATCAGCAGACTACTCACTTTCTAATGCTTGTAGGATAGTGGGGAACTTTACAAGCTAGTACCTTAATATCATGCTTGTATGAGATTAGGGTATGATTCTAAATTACAAGCTACGCTCGTAGAACCTCTAGTTAAGCTTTGTAGGGACGGCGGTTCGACTCCGCCCACCTCCACCAAATATAAATTTGATTTGACAAAATATAATCTAGAAGGTATAATATTGCATGTTGTCAGTAAAATTATAAATTAAATATTTATCGCACGGGAATAGCTCAATTTGGTAGAGCACTGGACTCCAAATCCAGGTGTTGCGGGTTCAAGTCCTGCTTCCCGTGCCAATTTTATTTTTTAATATATAGAAAACGATGAAGATTTTTAATTTACACGTCCACTGATAATCATACTATAAAAATTGAAACTTTTTCAATATATATGATAGATGCTTAATATGTCTCAGTTATTTTATATTTTTGTTGAGATTAATTTAATTAATATAAACTAAAAAGCCTTTAGGATAATTATCCTAAAGGCTTTTTTCTTTTAAAGAGACAATTGTTATTAATTTGCCATAATTCTTTCAGAAAGAAAGTAGACTAATTAATAAATTAAAAAGGAATATTATAGCTTTAATGTCATAAAAACTAAATATTTTTGTAATATTAAGGTAACCGAGAGTTGATCTGCTTGTTTAATTTATATTTAGTAAAGAATATTATTAATTTGCCATAATTTTTTCTGAAAAGAAAAGCAATAATTATGAATTGAATTTTAATGCTTTTGGTTGTAAGATAAAAGTAACAATAGAAATAAAGTTGAATATTCAAAATATTTTATAATTTTTGAGAAATAATAAATAAGAAAAGGGATGGTTAAAAATGAGAATTTTAGCTGTATGTGGAATGGGTTTAGGAAGTAGTCTAATGTTAAGAATGGGTGTTGAAAAGGTTCTTAAGGCCGAAGGAATAGAAGGAACTGTTGAAGTGAGTGATGTTAGTAGTGCGAAAGGGGAAAAAGCAGATATTATTGTGGCTGCACCAGAGATTGCTGAGCAATTAGAAGGTCATTCTGCTAGAGTAATTGCGATTAAAAATATGGCTGATAAAAATGAAATTAAAGAAAAAATTATGGATTATATTTCTTAGAACCTTATTATTCAATGTTATAATAAAATATTTTATTGTTTTGGAGAGGAGTGTTAAAAAATGTTGTTAGATTTATTACCTGAAGAACGTATAGCTACTAAAGTAAAAGCAGAAAATTGGCGTGAGGTTGGTAGAAAAGTTGGAGAAATTCTTTTAAGAGATAACTTAGTTGAGGATAGGTATATAGATGCAATGATTAAATCACTAGAAGATAATGGTCCATATATTGTAATGGCTAAAGGGGTAGCAATTTTCCATGCTAGACCAGAGGATGGTGTGAAAAAGACAGGAATGAGCTTAATTACTCTTGATGCCCCAGTAGAATTTGGTCATGAAAGTAATGATCCAGTAAAAGTAGCCTTTGCTTTTGGTTCAATTAATAATGAGCAACATGTTGAAGCAATGTCTCAGTTAATGACAGTCTTAATGGAAGATGAATCAATTGATAAAATATATGCTAAAGATACTTCTAGCGAAGTATTTGATTATATAAGTCAGATTATAAGTAATAATTAATAACAAAAAGGAGGGGTGAAAATGAGAATTTTAGCTGTATGTGGAATGGGTTTAGGAAGTAGTCTAATGTTAAGAATGGGTGTTGAAAAGGTTCTTAAGGCCGAAGGAATAGAAGGAACTGTTGAGGTGAGTGATGTTAGTAGTGCTAAAGGGGAAAAGGCAGATATTATTGTGGCTGCACCAGAGATTGCTGAGCAATTAGAAGGTCATTCTGCTAAAGTAGTTGCGATTAAAAATATGGCTGATAAAAATGAAATTAAAGAAAAAATTATGGAGTATATTTCTTAGAGCTTTATTATTCAATACTATAATATAATAAGAATATAAGAAGAAATTTTATCTAAATTGTTACTAACTTATAAATGTTATATAAGTAAATAAGATAATAAGATATAATACTTTATTCAAAATTATTTAAAAACAAACAAGGGGGAATAAAAATGCAATTTTTAGATTTTTTAGTTAATGATATATTAAGTGAGCCAGCTGTTTTAGTAGGATTAATGGCCTGTATTGGTCTGGTGGCTGCTAAAAAGTCCTTCTCTGAAATTATGTCAGGGACTTTTAAAAGTATTATAGGTTTTGTTATCTTAGGTGCAGGTGCAGGGGTTTTAATTGGGAGTTTAGATAATTTAGGGCCAATCCTTACAGAAGCTTTTAACATTCATGGGGTAGTTCCGACTAATGAAGCTGTAGTAGCTGTGGCACAAAAAACATTAGGAAAAGAAACTGCCTTAATTATGGGCTTTGGTTTTCTAGCTAATTTAGCTTATGCTCGTTTTACTCCCTTAAAGTATGTATTTTTAACGGGACATCATACTTTCTTTATGGCAGCTTTATTGGCAGCTGTATTAGGAACTGCAGGATTAACTGGAGCTCCATTAGTAATTGTAGGGGCTGCAATATTAGGATTTTTAATGGTCTTAATGCCTGCATTAGCAGATATATATATGAAGGATGTAACTGGTAGTGATGATATTGCTTTAGGACATTTTGGAACGACAGGTTATATTCTAGCTGGATTTATTGGTAAGTTAGTAGGTGATCCAGAAGATTCCACAGAAGATATTGAAGTTCCAAAAGCATTAGGCTTTTTAAAACAGTCATTATTATCGACTGCGTTAACAATGACTGCTATCTTTTTAATTATTGTGATGAAGGCTGGTCCAGAAGTTGTTAGTGAATATGCAGGAGATCAGAGCATGTTTATGTTTGCTGTAATGCAAGGGATTACGTTTGCTGCAGGAGTTAGTATCATCATGTCAGGTGTAAGAATGGTTTTAGGAGAAATTGTTCCAGCCTTTGAAGGAATCGGTGAAAGAGTAGTTCCAGATGCTAAACCAGCATTAGATTGTCCAGTTACTTTTAACTTTGCTCCGACAGCTGTAACTATCGGTTTCCTATTTAGTTTTTTAGGTGGAGTTGTAGGAATGTTTTTATTAGGGCCATTAGGATTAGCAATAATTCTTCCAGGGTTAGTACCTCATTTCTTTACTGGAGCTACTGCAGGGGTCTTTGGTAATGCTACAGGAGGTAAAAAAGGAGCTATTTTTGGTTCTTTTGCTAATGGATTATTAATTACTTTCTTGCCAGCTTTATTACTTCCAGTGTTAGGAAATTTAGGATTTGCTAATACTACTTTTGGAGATGCTGATTTTGGGGTAGTAGGTATTATTATTGGAACAGTAGCTAAATTATTTGGTTAATTAATAATTTTATAAAAACATGAGAAGGATATTAATATCCTTCTCTATTTTTAAAAGGGGGAAATGAAATGAAATTTTTTATTGATACTGCTAATTTAGAAGAGATTAAAGAAGCAGCTAGTTTAGGAGTGATTGATGGTGTTACGACTAATCCTAGTCTAGTAGCTAAGGAAGGAAATGTTGATTTCCATACTAGAATTAAAGAGATTTGTGAGATAGTTGATGGGCCAGTAAGTGCAGAAGTTATAAGTTTAGATGCTGAAGGAATGATTGAAGAGGCAAGAGAATTAGCTAAAATATCTTCAAATGTAGTTATTAAAATTCCTATGACAGTTGAAGGATTAAAGGCAACAAAAGCATTAACTAAAGAGGGGATTAAAACTAATGTAACATTAGTTTTTTCAGCTAATCAAGCATTACTTGCTGCTAAAGCAGGAGCTACGTATATTAGTCCATTTGTTGGAAGATTAAATGATATAGCTCATACAGGAATGGAATTAATTAGTGAGATAGCTACAATCCTTAGTAATTATGGTTTAGAAAGTGAGATTATAACAGCTAGTATAAGAAACCCACTAGATGTAAAAGAGGCTGCTTTAATTGGAGCAGATATTGCTACTATTCCATTTAATGTAATTAAGCAAATGAGCAATCATCCATTAACTGATGTTGGAATAGAAAAATTTATGGCAGACTGGGAGCAAAAATAATTTCAGTATAAGTGGGTATTAATATGATGGAATTTTAAAAGGAGGAAATAGGATTGTTAGAGAGAATATCTAATATAGTTAGAGGTTTATCGGCAGATGCTATAGAAAAAGCCGGTTCAGGCCATCCAGGATTACCTTTAGGATGTGCAGAGATAGGAACTGTTTTGTTTAGTGAAATTATGAATCATAATCCAAAGAATCCTGCTTGGCCAAATAGAGATCGGTTTGTTTTATCTGCAGGTCATGGATCAATGTTGCTTTATTCCTTACTACATCTGACAGGTTATGATTTAACTATAGATGATTTAAAAGAGTATAAGCAGTTACATTCTAAAACTCCAGGTCATCCCGAATATAAAGAGACTCCTGGAATAGAAACTACTACAGGACCTTTAGGACAAGGTTTTGCTAATGCTGTAGGGATGGCAATAGCAGAGAAAATGCTAGCCGATAGATATAATACAGAAGAATTTGAGATTATAGATTATTATACTTACACTCTAATGGGCGATGGGTGTATGATGGAAGGGATTACTTCAGAGGCTGCTTCATTAGCAGGGCACTTAGGCTTAGGTAAATTAATCGCTATTTATGATGATAATGATATTTCTATTGAAGGTAGTACAGATATAACTTTTACAGAATCTGTAGCAGATAGATATAGAGCTTATAATTGGCATGTAGTTGATAATATTGATGGTCATGACATTAATGCTATCAAAGAAGCTATACTAAAGGCTAAAAGTATAGCAGACAAACCGTCTCTTATAATTGCTAAGACACATATTGGTTATGGTGCTCCTAATAAACAGGGTACTAGTGCAGCTCATGGTGCTCCTTTAGGCGCAGAGGAAATTAAAGGTATGAAAGAAAAATTAGGTTTGCCAGTTGAGCAAAAGTTTTATGTAGCTGATGAGGTTAGAGAACATTTTACCCAACGAAATAAAGAGTTACAGAAGTTAAATAAAAAGTGGCAAGATAAGTTTGCACAATGGGCTAAGGCTAATCCTAAGTTAAAAGAAAAGTGGGATCAGGCTCAGAACTTAGAGTTGCCTGATAATTTTGAAGAAGTAGTTAATCAACTAGAGATAGAGGCTCCAATTGCTACAAGAAGTGCATCAGGTTTAATTCTAGAAAAGATTGTTGATGAAGTTCCTTATTTAGTAGGTGGATCAGCAGATTTAGGTCCGTCTAATAAGACATATCTAGAAAGATATAGTGATATTCAAAAGAATAGTTTTGCTGGGCGTAACTTTAGGTTTGGGATTAGAGAACATGCTATGGGAGCTATTGCTAATGGACTTGCTTTATCTGGCTTAAGACCTTTTACAGCTACATTTTTAGTATTTTCCGATTACATGCGGGGAGCTATTAGAATGTCAGCATTAATGGGACTTCCTGCTATTTATGTCTTTACTCATGATTCTATTTATGTAGGTGGAGATGGTCCAACTCATCAACCGATTGAACATTTAGCTAGTTTGAGAGCTATTCCTAATTTAGCAGTAATTCGGCCAGCAGATGAGGAAGAGACAAAAGAAGCATGGATTAGTGCAATGAAAAAAACTGATGGGCCAACAGCTCTTGTATTGTCTAGACAAGAGTTGCCTCATATTGATAAAATAAGTGGTACTAGTGATTTTAGTAAGGGTGGATATGTGGTAAGTAAAGAGCAGGAAAGCAGTTTAGATGTATCATTATTAGCTACTGGTAGTGAAGTTGCTTTAGCAAGTGAGGTAGCTAAATTATTGCGTGAGAAAAATTTAAATGTAAGAGTTATATCAGTACCAAATAGAGAACAATTTCTTGCTCAAGACCAAGATTATATAGTTTCTACTTTAGGCGATAAGGATGTTTTAAAGGTTGTAATAGAAGCAGGAGTAAGTCAAGGTTGGTATTCACTTTTGGAAGGTGAGGATTATGTTGTTAGCATAGAAGATTTTGGATTAAGTGCTCCTGGGGAAATGGTTGCTAAAGAATTTGGTTTTGATGTTAAAAAAATTGCTAATGACATTATAAACAAATTTGATTAGAAGTGTTTTAGAGCTCTTGTAATTAATTACAAGAGCTCTTCTCTTTAAATTAAGTGAGGAGGTAAGAAGTTGAGTTTAAAGTCACGGGCTTGTCAATTGTTGAAATATTTAATTAATCAGGAGAAGGCAGTCTCTATTAAACAGTTAGCTGATAAATTTAATGTTAGTGCTAGAACAATTAGATATGACTTAGATGATATTAAATCTAGTATCTCTTCATATGATGTTAAGTTAATAAGAAAAACGCGGGTTGGGGTTTATTTAGAGGGAGAAGAAGAAGAGTTAAATAAGATTCAAAAAGAATTAATTAATATTCATGGGTTTGAAAGAGTTTTATCACCTAAAGAGCGCCAGTATCTGATTTTATTTAGGTTATTTCAAGCTAGTGAACCAATTATTATTAAAGAATTAGAAGTAATGTTACGTATTAGTAAGTCAACCATAATTAAAGATTTAGATGAAGTTGAAAATTGGTTATCTAATCATAATTTAACTCTAATTAGAAAGACAAATTATGGTTTAGAGATAAAGGGTAAAGAGATAGATATTAGGCATGCTATGATGGATGTTTTAGAAGAAACAGCAAATAAAAAAGAATTAGTTAGTTTTTTACGACTAATTCAAAAAAAAGCATTAAAAGATAGAAATTTAGAGCCAGGATTCTTTAAAGAATTTGACAAATTAGTATCTGATATTGATTTGACTAAGATTGAAAGTGTAATTTCTTTTGCTGAAAAACAATTAGGATTTCAATTTGCCGATGAAGCCTATGCTAGTTTGCTAGTTCATTTGGCTTTAGCAATAAGCAGATTATTGGAAGGGAAAGATATTCAGCTACCTGAGGAACGATTAGAGGTTATTAAAAAAAGTGAAGAATATAATATAGCTAAGAAGATAGGAAAAATCATGGAACAAATTTTTAAAATAAACATTCCAGATTCGGAGATAGGTTATATTACCTTACATTTAATGGGGGCTAAATTATGGCAAAAAATAGGTGATGACGATTATAAAAAGCTTATCGCCGAAGATTTGGACCAAGAGCTGATTATTTTAACTAAAGAAATGGTTAAGATAGCTGAAGACTATTTAGGGGTCAAGTTAATTGATGATACTCAATTAATAATTGGTTTGGCTTTGCATTTAAAACCAACTATTAATCGTATAAAATATGACCTACCACTAAAGAACCCCTTATTGCTAGATATAAAAAGTAAGTATGGGGAAATATTTAAAGCATCTAAAAGGGCAGCTAAGATATTAGAGAGTAAGTTGCAAAAACCAATTAGTTCAGATGAAATTGGTTATATTACCCTTCATCTGGGAGCTGCTTTAGAGAGAAGTAAATCTTTAGGATCTAGTAGGAAATTAAGAGTAGTTTTAGTCTGTTCAAGTGGAGTAGGGACAACTAACTTGTTAGCTTCTAGATTAAGTAAAGAATTTTCTGAGATTAAGATTTGTAATGTTTTTTCTGTTATTCAATTAGAGAATAATGAAGTTGATTTAAAAAATATTGATTTAATTATTACAACTATCCCATTAGAGATTGATGATATTTTAGTATTACAAGTTAATCCGCTATTAAGCCAAGAGGATAAGAAAAATATTAAAGCAATTATCCGTACTAAGCAAGATATTTTTGATGCTGATGAAGTTGCATTGAAAAACAACCCTGAATCTCAAAGAGATTACTATTTTGAGATTGAAGAAATAATTGAGGTTATAGAGCAAGAAGCAATTGTAGGGGATAAAGATATATTAAAAAAAGATTTAAAAGATTTTTTTGCTTCTAAAGGAGTTAAAGTTTTAGATAAAATAGATGATATACCTGATAAGCAAAGTATAGAAGAGAGTGGTAAAGGGCTATTAGAATTATTAACTGAAAATAATGTAACAGTAATTGATAAGGTAGATAATTGGAGAACAGGGGTTAGAGTAGCAGGAAAGCCTTTAGTAGATCAAGGTCATATATTAGAAGAATATGTTGAGCGAGCAATAGAAATAATTGAACAAAAAGGTGCTTACGTAGTAATAGCACCTCATATTAGTTTAATACATGCTAGACCTGAAGATGGGGTTGTAAATAAGAGTATGGGTCTAGGAATTATAAAAGAGGGAGTTAATTTTGATCATGATCATGATCCTGTTCATCTGATTTTCACATTAGCTCCTATAGATGAAGTTTCTCACCTCTCTGCTTTATCCCAACTGTTAAAATTAATTGATGAATATGATTTTGTACAGGAAATGTTGACAGTAGATAGCCAAAAAGATGTCATAACTAAGATAAAAGAAATGTTAAATTAAGGATGACTTCATAGTTAAATATGAGCATTCTAAAAGATATGGAATTAAATTTAATTCTGCATCTTTATTTTAACATTGTAGATTGTAAACTTTTAGCCATGTCTTTGTCAAACTTAGCGTTGATATTTTAATCTAATGTAATTACTATTAAATAATGAGGTTGGTCTATTAAGGTGTTATCTATATTGTTTTGTATTGCACGGTGAGGACTCCAAATCCAGGTGTTGCGGGTTCAAGTCCTGCTTCCCGTGCTATTTTTATTTTTTGATATTTTATAATCATGTGTGTTAACTTATTACATCTAAATGTAAATCTATTCAGCCAGGCTCAAAAATAAGTAAACAGGCAATCTATAAGAGATTAGATAAAATTTTAAATTTTTTACAAAAGATATTTAGTTTATCAATGCAACTTTCACTTAAAAATACTATAACTACGGAAACTGCTCAAATTTTATGTCAATTTAAAGATGTTAAAATATATGATAGTACTAAAATATCTTTACCTGATAAATTAGCTGAGTCATGGCCTGGATTAGATGGTCGCAATGCAAAATCTAGCTTAAAGATTCAAATAGCTTATATCCTTTTATCTAAAAGTATTACTAATCTTAAACTAACTAAATTTCCTGGTACTGATACTTTCTATACAGAACAAATAATTACATAGAGTAGAAAAGGAGAGTTAAAATTATTATCTGATGAAAGTACAAAAATTATCGAAAATTTAGTTTTTATTATTCCTAATATTAAGGAACTTATTGTTCTCTTTAAAAGAATTGCAGAAGAAAGTTTATATGAAAAACGTAAGCGAAAAACAAATTTAGAAAGATTAATGGAATAATACTATTCCATTAAGCAATTGTAAAAAATTGGCTTAAGTTAACACGTATGATAGTGTTATAAGCTCTACCTAAGCGATTTGCAATACCATAAGAAGACATTCCTTCGGAATATAATAAGGCAATTTGACCACGTTCATAAGCATTTAAATGTTTATTTTTTCGAGATTTTGGTGTATCATTTAAGTAGTCCATAGTGTAAACCCTCCTGTAATGTTTTTATTTTGTGGTGATTTAATTATATTACAGTTCGGTTCACTATGGATATTTTTATTTATTTCAATTTGATTTTACAATGAAGCGATAAGATTAAATGAATATAAGTGAAAAAAATAACTTATTATATATTCTTGACTATATTATCGATATGTGTTAATATAAAAGTGTAAAGAACAAATGACTAGCGACAAGCACAAATGTGCAAAAATATAAGACTAATAAGTTATTAATATCTATTTGCTCTTTCTTAATTAATATAAAATAAGAGAAGATAGTTTTTCAGTTATTTGTAATTAATTATATTAGTAAGTGTGAGTAGTAAAAATAATTTATTATACATTTATGACTATTCCAAAAATATAGTTATACTATAATACAAGTATAGATAACTAACATAATGCAATAAAAAATAACTATTTATTATTTCATTATAAAGTTGGTTAAATCTAAAACTATCCAAATAAAATAAAATATTGATATTTATATTATAAAAAGCTAATTTTATACAAAAAAACACATTGGGTATAATAATTATAAGCTTATAACCACCCATACTTGGTATCTCAATATATAATATGTTGTCAAACTATTTGTTTGAATTATAGATTGATATACCAAAGTATGGGTTTTTATCTAAGAAAGGGGGAGTTATTATCTATCAACTTATAATTTTAGGAGCTATTGCATGGATTGTTCAAACAGCCTTAGGTTATTTGCAAATAAAAGATTTTAATACTCATTATAGTGAATTGAGAAAATTAGGTAAAGTAATAGTTGGTAAAAACAAAGGTAAAATTTCCTCAGGCACTGTAGTTGCATTTGCTATAGATGATAGTGGCAGAATTATAAAAGGAGAGTATATGGAAGGAATTTCAGTTTTGGCTAGAATGAAGTTGTTAGAAGGGTTAGAGGATTTAGCTCTTAATAAGATTAATGATGATGACTTAAATGAATATAGTAAAGGTATAAAAAAGGCAGTTAAAAATGCAATAAAAAATTATAAATTGAAATAATCTAAATTTTAAAAATAGATTATTAATTAAACTGAAGGGAGTGAATTATAAAGATAAGGTGTAGATCACTATATGTAAAAATAAAAAATTAAAAAGGGGGATTAAATTAATGGAATTTATGAATGTTTTAGTAAAAGCAGCAGAAACATTTATCGGTGCTTTTGAAAAAGGTGGAGAAGTTCTGGTTAGTTGGGTTTCAGGTTTTGTTCCTACATTAATTGTGTTGTTGGTAGCAATGAATGCTTTGGTTAAGTTTATTGGTGAAGAGAGAGTAGAATGGTTCTTGAAAAAATGTACGGCAAATCCTTTCTTAAGATATCTTGTATTGCCGGTAATAGGAACTTTCTTCTTTATGAATCCAATGACTTTATCTTTAGGTAAATTTTTACCAGAGAAATATAAGCCAAGTTATTATGCAGCTGCTTCTTTCTCTTGTCATACAATGAATGGACTATTTCCACATGTAAACCCAGGTGAGCTATTTGTATTCCTTGGAGTTGCAGCAGGTATTGAAAAGCTAGGATTATCAACAACCGATTTAGCTGTTAGATACTTTTTAGTTGGTGTAGTCACAAACTTCTTTAGAGGTTGGATTACTGACTTTACTACAGCTTTTGTTGAAAGACAACAAGGAATTAAATTAAAAGCTGAATTAAATTAAAAGCTGAATTACATGATAGTAATTATTAATGTTGTAACTTAATGATTAACAAAATAAAGGAGGCTTAAAATTATGTATAAAGCTATTAAAGTAAGTGCTGGACCTGGTGGTTTTGGTGGGCCATTAACAATAAAACCTACTGAGAAAAGAGATAAAATTGTTAATATAACAGGTGGTCCAATTACATCAGTTGCTGAAAAGATTGCAGAGTTAACTGGTGCACAGTTAGTAAATGGATTTAAGACAAAGGTCCCAGATGATGAGATTGCATGTGTTATTATTGATTGTGGAGGAACATTGAGATGTGGAATTTATCCACAAAAGCAGATTCCAACAATTAATGTGAAACCTACTGGTCCAAGTGGTCCATTAGCCAAGCATATTAAAGAAGATATATATGTTTCAGGAGTTAAGGATAAAAATGTAGAATTATATGATGGAGAAGTTCATGTAGTAGAAGAAACTACTAAATCTACTGCTAAGAAACCTAAGTATGATACTAGTAAGAAATTAAGTGAACAATCTGATGGTTTATTAGTTAGAATTGGACAGGGAATGGGAGAATTAGTTGGAGTATTGTATCAAGCAGGTCGTGATGCAATTGATACAGTTTTAAAAACTATTTTACCATTTATGGCTTTTGTAACAATGTTAATTGGAGTAATTTTAAAGACTGGAATTGGTGATGTATTTGCTAGTTTACTTACTCCTCTTGCTGGTACAGTACCAGGATTGGTGATTATTTCTGCAATTTGTTCCTTCCCCTTATTATCACCGTTTTTAGGGCCAGGGGCTGTTATTGCACAGGTTATAGGAACATTAGTTGGGGTTGAGATTGCTAAAGGTAATATACCACCACAATTAGCATTGCCAGCATTATTTGCAATAAACTCACAAGCTGCTTGTGACTTTGTTCCAGTTGGTTTAGGTCTTGCAGAAGCAGAGCCTGAGACAGTTGAGGTTGGTGTACCTTCAGTTCTTTATTCAAGATTCTTAACAGGACCAACAACCGTATTAGTAGCATGGTTAGCAAGTTTTGGACTTTATTCAGGATAAAAGGAAAAGTCCTTGGTTAATAATCTATTAGGAGATAGATTATTTTACCAAGGCCTTCTCAAAAATGTGATATTAATGTGATATGTAATAATTATAATATATTGTGGCTTTAGAGTCAATGATATAGGTATAAGAAATAAGTTTAGAGGTATAAAATATCATTGTGAGGTGACTAAAGTGGAGAAGATTTATGAGACAAATGTAACAGATTTGGGTGCACAATTTGAAGAATTTCTTTCAGGAAAGATGATTATTCTATTTATGGATAATGCTCCTGATGAATTACAAGAATATTGTGTTCTTCATGGTAAAAACCAATTAAATCAGGACATTAAAGTAGGTGATATGCTTAAAATTAGTGATATGGAATATGAGATTACAGCAGTAGGAGATGTTGTAAATGAGAATTTAGCTAATTTAGGTCATATAACTTTAAAATTTGATGGTGATACAACAGCAGAACTTGCTGGAAGTCTTCATATGGAAGCTAAAGAGATGCCTTCTATAGATATAGGAGATATCATAGAAATATTTAGAAAATAAGGATTAAAGGAACCTATGGAATATAAGGTTACAGCAGTAGGAGCTGTTGTAAATAAGAATTTAATTGATTTAGATTATATCATTTAAAAGGCTGATGATATTACAAGAGCTAAATTTATCGGGAGTGTTTATATTAGGAGATGAATTCTTCTGGTAAATTTAGCAAAATACGATAAGAAAACTCTTAACAAAATGTGATATAAAATATAAGAAAATAAGAAAAGGGTGATATTAATGTGTGATAAATGGTTAGATTTAGAAGCTAAGACTGTTATTATAACTGGTGCTGCTTCTGGAATTGGTAAAGAAATAGCAACGGCTTTTGCTGAACAGGGAAGTAATATTGTAGTTGCAGATATAAATCCAGATGGTCAAGAAGTACTTTCAGAATTTGATGGTGGTGCAGATAAGCATTTATTTGTAAAAACTGATGTAACTAATCAAGAAGATATCGAGGAAATGGTAGCTCAGACAATAGAAAAATACGGAAAAATAGATGTATTAATTAATAATGCAGGAATTAACATACCAAGATTATTAGTAGACTCTAAGGATGCTAAAAGTAAATATGAA
The DNA here is from genome assembly GCF_001693735.1 of Orenia metallireducens. GTDB lineage: Bacteria > Bacillota > Halanaerobiia > Halobacteroidales > Halobacteroidaceae > Orenia > Orenia metallireducens. The sequence goes on along the minus strand of NZ_LWDV01000010.1, from coordinate 320,875 downwards.
CTTAATCAAAAATCTGTTAACTTTATGATTGATATCAATATAAAAGGTGTTTTATTTGTTACTCAAGCAGTTGCACGTGAAATGATTAAAAAAGAGAGTGGAGTAATCATTAATATTGATTCTGAGTGTGGTTTGGAAGGATCTGAAGGTCAAAGTTGTTATGCAGCAACAAAGGCATCTCTTTATTCATTTACTAGATCATGGTGTAAGGAATTAGGTAAATATGGTATTAGGGTTGTTGGTATGGCTCCAGGTATTATGGAGGAAACTGGATTAAGAACTTTAGAATATGAAGAAGCTCTTGCTTATACACGTGGTAAAACTGTAAATGAACTTAGAACTGGCTATAAGAATGTTTCAGTACCATTAGGAAGGGAAGGCAAGTTGAGAGAAGCAGCTAATCTAGCATGTTTTTTAGCTTCTAAAAGAGCAGGATATATTCATGGTACAACTTATAATATCTCTGGTGGAAAATCAAGAGGGTAGATGGAGTTTGATTATTATATGGGAGGTATTCTATTAGAAATGATAGAATACCTTCTATATAATTAATTAAATTCTATAAACTATTTTCCTATGATATATTGATAGAGTTTATAAAGTGAATATACTAGCATATACCTTAAATTAAGTAAGGTTCATTTTATTAGTAAATAAACTATTCTTTAAATCAAGATATATTTTTATGTTTTCAAGTTTAGATATTTCCGATTTCTTAAAATTAGTTCACCTCTAATATAAATGACTACACCCTGTTCAGCATGAACTAGATAATTATCAAAGAACAAAGATATTTTTAACTCATAAAGGATAATTTCACTATTTCAATATATTGTATAATTGCTAAAAGGATTATTGAAAAATTTATTTATGTCTATATTAAAAATAGCATAAATTATTTACTATTATAGACATAGTTAAAAATAAGATTATACAATATATATAATACAATCTTTTATTAAAGATTATAATTGAAATTGCAGGTTAAAAGAAGAACATCTTGAAAATCTTTTGAGTAGAAATATTAAGAAAATGATATTTATAAATATCATTTTGTATTTGATATAATATTCATGGGTATGGTTTTCTTTTTCTATTATTTTTTATTTAGATTTCTTGTAAAGTGCTGAAGGAGAGTGAATTATGAGTAAAGATAATGAGTCAAGAATATTAACAAAAGTTGCTCGAATGTATTATATTGATGAGATGAATCAAAGTCAAATTGCTAAAAAGTTAGGAGTTCACAGAACTACCATTAGTAGAATGCTAAAAAAAGCAAGAGAAGAAGAAATTGTAAAAATAGAGATAGATAATGATTATAATGAATATATTGAACTAGAAAGAAAATTAGAAGAAAATTTTAATCTTAAGGAAGTTTGTGTTGTTCCCTCTTCGTCTAAACAAACTGAGGAAGTGAAAAAAAGAAATTTAGGTTTAGCTGGAGTTGATTTATTAAAAAGAATTATTAAAGATGGTAATATAATGGGGTTTGCTTGGGGAACGACTTTAGCTGCTTTAGCAGAGGAATTATTGGCTCATAAAGAAGAATGTAAGAGTGCCGACTTAACAATAATTCCTTTAGTTGGTGGACCAGGTGATATGAATAATAAGTATGATGTAAATACGATAATTTCTAAAGTAGCTACTACTTTTAATGCTACTGAGCGTCATCTTTATGTACCAGCTATAACTTCAGAGAAAAGTACCAAGGAAGCTCTAATTAAAGATGCAAATATTAGAGAAGTATTAGAATTTTGGGATAAAGTTGATATAGCAGTAGTAGGTATAGGTACTCCAATAAAATCATCTAACATGATTTGGACAGGTTATTTTGGGAATGAAGATATAGAATATTTAACGGAGAAGAACGCTGTAGGAGATATTTGTTCTAGATATTATGATATAGATGGTAATATAATAGATTCTTATATAAGTGATAGGACAATTGCTATAGAACTAGAAAAATTACAAGATATAAATTATTCTATTGCTGTAGCTGAATCAGTAGATAAAGTTCCTTCAATTTTAGGGGCTTTACGAGGAGGCTTTATAAATGTTTTAATTACTAATGAGATAACAGCTAGAAAGCTAATTAATTATAAATTATGATATGATAGTATAAATTTAATAATAGGAGTATTTGATAAATGACTATTGAAAATAATCTAGATAATAATATTAAGCAGCAAGCAAGAGAAGTTTTGGAAATTGAAGCTAATGCTATTTTGAATTTGAAGAATTCAGTTAATGATAAATTTATAGAGGTTGTGAAAGAAATTTTAAAATGTGAGGATAGAATTATTATGACTGGTATGGGTAAAGCGGGAGTAATTGCTAAAAAGTTGGCAGCTACTTTAGCTAGTACAGGTACTCCATCCTTTTTTTTGCACCCTGCTGAAGCTATTCATGGTGATTTAGGTATGATTACAGATAAAGATATTGTAATTGCTATATCTAATAGTGGAGAAAGTGATGAAATAGTTGATATTTTGCCTTTTATTAAAAGAATCGGTGCTAAGATTATTGCTATGACAGGAGGATTGTCTTCAACTTTAGCTCAAAATGCAGATTATATTTTAGATACTAGTGTAGAAAGAGAGGCTTGTCCTTTAAATCTTGCGCCAACGGCTAGTACTACAGCAATGTTAGCTTTTGGGGATGCTCTTGCTCTTGCTTTATTAAAAGCAAGGGACTTTCAACCTAAAGACTTTGCTTTGTACCATCCAGGAGGTAGTTTAGGTAAAAAATTGCTACTAACAGTTGCTGATGTATTAAATGTTAGAGAAAGTAATCCAATTGTCATAGAAGAGCTTACTTTGAAAGAGACATTATTTGAGATGACTTCATCTAGAATGGGGGCTATAAATGTTATAAATAATGAAGGAGAATTAGTTGGAATAATTACTGATGGTGATATTAGGCGTGAATTAGAAAAGAATTCTGATTTATTAACTATGAAGGCAAAAGAAGTTATGACTAAGGACCCAGTGGTAATTACAGCAGAGAGATTGGCTGTTGAAGCGCTAAAATTAATGGAAGATAAAGAAATAAATGATTTGCCTATTATAGATGATAAAGGAAATCCTATTGGAATAGTAAACTTTCAAGATTTATTGAAAGCAGGAGTGTTATAAGTATTTCTTAATTTTTACATATTGTGTCAATAGAAGAACTGATATAATAGGTTAAATTGTACAGTTGTCTTCCTAGAAGTAAATACTTTTGTGTAGGGGCAATTCTTATAGATGAGTTAACAACTTTTCTTAAAAAAATATATAATATTAGTACTTTAAACCAGTATATTGTAGAGTTAGGAAACAATATGCTTATGGCATATTAGGGTGAGAAGGTTATGATTATATGAAAGAAGATTTTGATGACCGTAATAAAAGATAATAAATTATGAGGAGGAATAAAAAATGACAAAGAGATATGAAGATTTATCTTGGAAGGAATCAATGAGGTTAAAGTTGGATGTTAACAATATGTTTGCTGCAACTATTGGTGAAGAGCATGGATATACTAAAAAAGATATTGACGCAATGCAAGAAAGAGTAACAAATGGCCATCAAGCAATTAAAGAAGCTAAAGCAGCAGGTAATTTAGATTGGATGGATCTACCTTATAATCACAAAGAAATTGCTAAAGAGATTAAAGAATTTGCAGAGGAAAATCGTGAGAAGTATGATAATTTTGTAGTATTTGGGATTGGTGGTTCGGCATTAGGTAATATTGCTGTACAGACTGCTCTAAATGATCCTTATTATAATTTAAAGAAGGAAGCAAGAAATGGCTGTCCAAGACTATTTATTCCTGATAATGTTGATCCAACTCGTTTAAAATCTTTATTGGATATGTTAGATTTAGAAAAGACTATGTTCAATATAATCTCTAAATCAGGTGGAACTGCTGAACCAATGAGTCAATTTTTAACTGCTCGTGCAGCTGTTATTAAAGAGCTAGGTGAAGATGCAGTAGCAGATCATTTTATTGCAACTACAAGTAAGGATTCTGGTGATTTAATCAAGATTGCTAAAGAAGAAGGAATTAAAACTTTCTATATTCCTAAGACTGTGGGAGGGCGTTTTTCTGTACTAAGTCCAGTTGGTTTGGTATCTGCTGCCTTTACTGGTGTTGATATTGAAGAATTATTAGCAGGAGCAGAATATATGGATCAAATCTGTGATACAGATGATGTTTGGAAGAATCCTGCATATTTAAATGCAGTGTTACAATATTTAGCAGACCAAGATGGTAAGCCAATGTCTGTAATGATGCCATACTCTCATGTATTAAAAGATGTGGCAGATTGGTACCGTCAGATGTGGGCAGAATCTTTAGGAAAGAAATTTAATCGTCAAGGTGAAGTTGTAAATGTTGGACCTACTCCAATTAAAGCATTAGGTGCTACAGACCAACATTCCCAGGCCCAATTATATATGGAAGGACCTTATGATAAGGTTGTTACCTTCTTGGAAGTAGAGAAATTTAGAGAGACTTTAGAGATTGCTCGTGGTTATGAGGATATTGATGGAGTATCTTATTTGGGGGGGCATACATTTAATGAGCTGATTACTACTGAGAAGAAAGCTACTGAACTGGCTTTAATTGATAATAATAGATTAAATTGCACAGTTACTTTCCCAGAAGTAAATGCTTTTACCTTAGGACAGTTCTTCTATATGTATGAGATGACAACTGCCCTTATTGGAGAGTTATATAATATCAATGCCTTTGATCAACCAGGTGTAGAGTTAGGTAAACAATATGCTTATGGTGTATTAGGTAGAGAAGGTTATGACCATATGAAAGAACAATTTGATGCTCGTCCTAAAAAAGATGAGAATTTGATTCTGTAGTTTCAACTAGATAGCTTAAAGGACCCTTTGTGGGCTTTTTATTTATAGTAATAAAATATTTTTATCATTAAATACTGACAAGAATAAAATTATTGAAAAGATTAATTATATTTTGAATTCAGTCTTAATCACTAAACTAATCTATTAAAATTGATAATATGAGATCTGCTACAATTCAAGACATAAGTTACCCCTGGCAAATTTAAATTGCTAGGGGTAACTTAATATAGTGGATTAATCCTCTGTAGAGCCAGAAATACCAAAGTTTGGTGTTCCATCTTCATTCAATGAGAAAGCCTTTACTCTAGCATGTCGGTTTGGGTCACTAAGTGGGTCTTTACCCTCTAAGTAGCCTTTATATGGACGTGCGTGATAAACAAGAAGATTAGTAGTACCATCTTCGGCTATGGTAAAGGAATTATGACCTGGACCATATTCACCAGTTTCTTCACTAATTTCAAATACTGGATGAGGTGCTTTAGTCCAAGAGTCTGCATCTAATAAATCGCTGTCTGTATAAGCTGTTAAAAGCCCATACAATATTTCTCATCGGTAGCACTAGCAGAGAAAGCCACAAATACTTTACCATTTCTCTTAATTACAGCAGGACCTTCATTTACATTGCAAACCAATCTTTTCCTAGTCATATTCTGGAGTAGCTATTATAACAGGTTCAGTACAAATTGTCCATTTCTTTTTTTAATATAATATCATTTAAATTTCATGAACATCTAACCGGTTAGATGTTACCTATCATAATTTTATCATATTTATCTATAGGAATACAACCTGGTAATCTTTTAAATTTTAAATTTTATAATTCAAATTAATTTTATAAGTCTTTAGGTTTAATTTGAATTTAACTTAACAGGATTATTATATTTAAAGGTAGAAGATTATTAATATCGATAGAATTATGGTTATAAAATAAAAAAGGAGGGATTTGAATGAAGAAATTTTCTATTTTAATTATATCTAGTTTAATAATTATACTGTCTAGTAGTGTAGTTTCAGCTAATAATTTTCATAATCTCTGTAAATATGGAGATTTATCTAGAATTGAATTAGCAATTGACAATGGTGCCAATATAAATGCTAAAAATATTGATGGGGAGACTCCATTAATGTTTGCTGCCAAATATAATGATGATGAAGATGTTATCAAACTATTAATTTATAACGGAGCAAAGGTTGATGATATTAATATTTATGGTGAATCTGTTCTGTTTTATGCTTTAAGATATAATAAAAATCCTAAAGTAGCGGAGGTGTTGATCGATCAAGGGGCAGATGTAAATCTGTTAGGAGAGCAGAATAAGACTCCTCTAGTCTATGCTATTAATAGAGGGGATGCTGAATTAGTGGAACTTCTGATTAAAAATGGAGCAGAATTAAATATTGAATTTGAAGGTGATCAGACATTATTGATGTATGCTATTGAACATACTAATAACTTCGAGATTATTTCTACTCTAATCAATTATGGAGCTGATGTTAACGGCAGAATCCCTTATGGTGCTAGTGTATTGATGTGGGCTGCTAGATATACTAATAATCCTAAGATAATAAAACTATTAATTAAAAATAGGGCTGAGGTTAACTTTGCAACTAGTTTAAAAGAAACACCTTTGCTTTATGCTAGCAAGTATAATAAAAATCCTGAAATAATAAAAGTTCTAATTGATGCCGGTGCTGAGATTAATCAGCAAGATATTAAACAAACTACTCCATTGATGTATCTGCTTAAAAACTATAAATTAGAGTTAGTAGGTCCTCTTATTGACCAGGTAGATAATATTGATAAACAAGATAAAGATGGTAAAACTTTATTGTTTTATGCAGCAGAAGGAAACAGTGATTCTAGGGTTATAATAAAGTTAATTGAAGCTGGTGCAGATGTTAATTTAAAGAGTGTTGACGGAAGCACTGTTTTAATTAATGCTGTTAAATTTAATCAAAATCCTGAAATAATAAAAGCATTGATTGATAATGGAGCCAAGTTAAATATTAGAGATAATATAGGAAAGACAGCTTTAATGTATGCAATAATAGAGAATGGGAATCTAGATATAGTAAATACTTTAATTGGTAATGGTGCTAGTTTAGAGTGTAGAGATAGAAGCGGTAGAACTCCTTTGATGTTAGCTATACAGGAGGATAATCTAAAGCTTGTTGAATATCTAATAAATTCTGGTGCAAAGATCAATGATGTAGATAAAAAGGAGGAGACCCCTTTAATCTATGCTCTTAGGTTTAGTAAGGATCCTACATTAATATCTTTATTATTGAACAGTGGGGCAAAAAGCAATTTTAAAAGTTGGTATGGTATGACTCCTTTAATGTATGCTGCTCAATACAATTCTAATCCAGAGATAATAGAGCTGCTAGTGGAAGCAGGAGCTGATATAAATGCTAAAACAGATTATGGATGGACTCCTCTAATGTTTGCGGCTAAGTATAATGAAAATCCTGAAGTTGTTACTAGATTATTGAAGTTAGGTGCTGACTATAATATCAAGGATAATAAAGGTAAAAAGGCAATAGATTATGTAAAAGAAAATGAATTTTTAAGGGATACAGAGGTTTATTTGAAATTAATTCTATAAGCTTCTCCAGGTTATTTTTAATATAAGAAATTATATTTACTAGAAGGAGATTATATAAGTAATTAGAGGAAAAATAAGGGGGACGAAGAATATATTATTAGGCATATAAAGATTGATAAGGAGGAATAGATTATGGAAACGCAACTTAGTCTAGGTCAGATAGAGGCTGAGCAGAGAAATTTTATTAGAAAGGTATATTCTTGGATGGCATTGGCTTTAGTGATAACAGCTGTTGTTGCTATTGGAACTATCTCTTCAAGGACAATGTTAACGCTGATTTTAGGTAACAGTACTGTCTTTTATGGATTACTGATAGGAGAGTTGTTGTTAGTAATGTTTTTATCTGCAAGAGTTGATAGAATGTCTGTTAGAACTGCAACCTTAAGTTTCATTACTTATTCAGTGATAAATGGTTTAACTATCTCTGTTATATTTTTGGTATATACAGGGGGTTCTATTGTATCTACCTTCTTTATTGCAGCTTCTATCTTTGGATTTATGAGTGCTTATGGCTATTACACTGACAATGATTTAAGTAATGTAGGTAGTATCTGTTTAATGGGGTTATTTGGTTTGATTATTGCTACTATAATTAATTTATTCTTTTATAGTAGTGTGCTTTATTGGATTACAACTTATGCGGGTGTTATTATCTTTACTGCATTGACAGCTTATGATACTCAGAAGATTAAAGAGATGAATGTGATTGGGAATGAAGGAACAGATGAGGATACAAAAGAGAGTATCATAGGTGCTTTGGTTTTATATCTTGATTTTATTAATTTATTTTTATATTTATTACGTATTTTTGGGCGTAAGAAATGATTATTCAACCTTATCGATTATTAATCGATAAGGTTTTTTCTTTTATATAAGCTGAAAAATGGTTTAGTTTACATGAATCGCTTTTTTGCCAAAATTAGTAATATTATTGTTTATTGATCAATATCTTGTAGAGGTGATAGCTAATCTATTCTTAGTCAGAAATTATTTATAATCGATGTTATTCAAAAATAGTTGTTATTTAAAATAATTTGGATTTTAATTTGAAATAATTTATTGCAGGAATGATTCATTTTTAGTAGAATAGTGTTAATGGGTGTATAAAGTACATAATGAGAATGATTTAGACATTTTTAGACAATTATATAACTTAGTTTTATATTATCTTAAGTTAATTTATTAATTTTAGCTTTGGATAAAATACATATAACAAGAAGATAATAATATAAGGGGGATTTAAGAAATGACAAAAAGATATGAAGATGCTTCATGGAAAGAGTCTATGCGCATCAAGTTAGATGTAAACAATATGTTTGCTGAAACTGTTGGTGAAGAGCATGGATATACTAAAGCTGATGTAGATGCTATGCAAGAGAGAGCAACAGCTGGTCATAAAGCCATTAGAGCTGCTAAGGAGGCAGGAAAATTAGGATTTATGGAGTTACCTGAAAGCCATAAAGCTATTGCTAAAGAGATTAAAGAGTATGCTGATGCTAATAAGGATAAGTATGATAATTTTGTAGTATTAGGAATTGGTGGTTCTGCATTAGGTAATATTGCATTACAGACTGCTTTAAATCATCCATACTACAATTTAAATGAAGAAGCTAGAAATGGATATCCAAGATTATTCGTTCCTGATAATGTAGACCCAACTAGATTAAAAGGGTTATTAGAGACATTAGATTTATCAAGAACTATGTTCAATGTAATCTCTAAATCTGGTGGTACTGCTGAGACAATGAGCCAATTCTTAACCGCTCGTGCTATGGTAGTAGAAGAATTAGGTGAAGATGCAGTAGCTGATCACTTTATTGCTACTACAAGTGAACATTCTGGTAATCTAATCAAGATTGCTAAAGAAGAGGGATTGAAGACTTATTATATTCCTGAAAATGTAGGAGGAAGATTCTCTGTATTAACTCCAGTAGGATTAGTTTCTGCTGCATTTACTGGAATCGATATCGAAGAGTTATTAGCAGGGGCAGCTTATATGGATGAAATCTGTAATACAGATGATCTATGGAAGAACCCAGCTTATTTAAATGCTACTTTACAATATTTAGCTGACCAAGATGGTAAGCCAATGTCTGTAATGATGCCATATGCACATGACTTAAAGGATCTTGCTGATTGGTATCGCCAATTATGGGCTGAATCTTTAGGTAAGAAGTTTAGCCGCCAAGGTGAAGTTGTAAATGTAGGACCTACTCCAGTTAAAGCATTAGGTGCTACTGACCAACATTCTCAAGCTCAACTATATATGGAAGGGCCTTTTGATAAGGTGGTTACCTTCTTAGAAGTAGAGAATTATAAAGAGACTTTAGAGATTGCTCCTGGTTATGAAGATATTTCTGGAGTATCTTATTTAGGTGGGCACACTTTCAATGAGTTATTAACTGTTGAAAAGAAAGCTACTGAATTGGCATTAGTTGATAATAATAGGCTAAACTGCACAGTTATCTTCCCTGAGGTAAATGCGTTTACTATCGGTCAATTCTTCTATATGTATGAATTATCTACTGCACTTATGGGAGAGTTCTATAATATTAATGCCTTTGACCAACCAGGTGTAGAATTAGGTAAGCAATACGCTTATGGTGTATTAGGTAGAGAAGGTTTTGATAAGAAGAAGGAAGAGTTTGATGCTCGTCCAGCTAAAAATAGTGATTTAATCTTATAATATATTAAATAAAGATACGGTAGAGATACCGTATCTTTTTTATCTAAATTTATTCTATCTTGATAAATTTATATCTATCCTTATAGATACATTAAAGTTAGATTCCCTTTCTTTTTTATCCTTTAGCTTTTGATAGAAGTATCTAGGACTAAGTGGATAACCTCTTCCTTCCTTTTTGATATTTTCTCCTGTTCTTTCATTTTTATAATGATATTCGTATTTATAAGAAGGATATTTTACCTCTAGTTTCTCCTCGATTCCTAAGCGTTTATTCTCATACTTGTATTCATATTTGTCAGCCTTAATTTCAATCTTTTCTTTGATCCTTGCAGGTTTACTATCATATTCGTATTCATACTTGTTATCATCTATATCAATCTTTTCCTTGACTGGTCCTTTGCGGCTGTTTTTATAGACTTTCTGTCCTAAAGGAGGGAGAGTTCTATCTAATTTTGGATGGCGCAAAGTGATGATTCCATCTTCAAAGATAATCGGCGGTAATCCAAGATACCAAGTTAATCTAGGTAGATTATCTTTGTTCTCAACAATAAAATTGATATCAGTAGTAGTAATGTCCTTATTAGATATAGAGTATAGATATAAGATTAAGCTTAACTCTTCCGTGCCTATATTAAAGTCTTTGAAGTATCTAATCTCTTTATCTCCTATATTAAAGACTTTTTTGATAAAGTTATTATCAACTGAAATATTACTATAAGAATGTTGATTTTTATGTTTATGTTTTTCGTTTTTAGCTTTAGCTATTGAGACAGAAGAGGTCGAAGATACTAGTAACACAGTTATTAAAAATATTGATATGCTCTTTTTCATAGATTTTATCACACCTTTTTATGAATTTTATTGTAGCTATTATGATTTTTAAAAGTTTATTAGTGTTTAGTTAGTTAAGTATATCGCTTAATGGATATATTATGACATTTTTTTGAGTTGACAGTGTAAGGTAAACAGTGAACAGTTAAAATCTTTAAAAACGGAAAAGATTTCTGTTTGAACAAAGCAAAAATTGAGCCAAAATTTAAAGTTTAATCTGATTTTGATTAGAGAATCTGATTAATAATAACTAATATCTTGATTGCTGAGTGAGTGGGCTTTGCCACGGAGGGTTTGTTCTTTAAACCCGTAGGTATATTTTTTTCTGGATTGGACTGGCTTTGCACGAAAGGGAATTGCATTATATTCCCTGTAGGACCATGAAGGGTTCCCTACAGGTTTTTGAACAAAAACCTTTCGTAATAAATCCAAGAATGAACCCGTAGGTTTGGTTACTTTTTCGCCCTGAAGGTACTACGCCTGAAGAAGTACTCTTGGGGTGCATCAAGGACGCCCCGTAGGAGAACCATAAAAATTAAAATTTCACGAAGGGTTATCTGTTCAAACCCGAAGAAGTAGTCTTGGGCTGAAAACCTAACCCGCCCCTAGGCGGAACCTAAGAAGTTTGCTTACTTTTTAAAAGTAAAGTAAAGTATCGTAATATCATCCTTTAAGGTCAATTTAACTAAAATAATTATGTATTTAATATTATATAATCTAATTATATCGTGGAAAGCTAATAAAAGTTATAGAATATATATCCAATATTTTATATAGCTTTATTTCTGATTTTAAGGTTATAGTTATATAGTAGTATAGTATAGACAAAATCAAAGAAAAAAGTAGCTATAGAAAGAAAGGTTATAAGTGTAGAGTATTCAATCATATAAGCAGCAATAGAGACAAATAATGTACCAAATAACTTAAATAAGGCGATAAATAATGATTGTCCAGCAAGATTACCACGCCTTACTAGCATAGTTATAAATAAGATAGACATCATAAGATTCTGTCCAAAGGCAGCATACTTACCAAGGTTATCATTAAACTCATAAGAGATGAGTAAGATACTTAAGAAACTAATTACTAATGTTATTAAGAAGATAGAATAAAAGTACTTCTGGTAAAAGGTTTCTTTGAAGTCTGCTTTCCCAAAATAAAGAAATTGAAATAAGATAATCGAATCAAGAATAAACCAAATAATATTAATGTAAAGTTGTGGACTTGGGTGAGGGATAATAAAGGAGAAGATAAATTCCCATGATATATTGGCACAAATAGCCAATATTGGCATTCCGTAGGTTCTGTCATGGAAACCTTTAACTATAATTAATAGATAAGTTAAAGACCAGAATAGTCCGCAGCCTAATTGTAAGAGTAAGACTATATCAATATTCATAAATAAATCCTCCAATCTATTAGATGGAATTTTTGGTATACTATAAACTAGCATATTCATATAAAAGTAAAAAAATAACTATTGTTTTTATTAATACATAAAGTAGTCTAGAGAAAATAGAGTTTGTATATTATAATTAAATTACTATGTCTGGTTTATAGCCATAGATAAATTGGATAATTAAAGTTTAACTAAGAATTAATGGAGAATAAAAGTAAAGATAATGATAATTATTTAACATTTAAATTATAAAGATATTTTGAAGGTATGGTAATAACTGCAAGATAGGAAATTACCAGATTAAGTTATCAGTAATTAAATTTACATAAAGGTTTTTAGTAAATGACCTTGAAAATATATTAAAGAAGGAAAGGGGATTTTAAGGTAAGATGAAGAAAAAATTTCCTAATAGTTAATTTAGTCATTTTATAGTCATAATTAGTGTCAAGATAATAATATAATAAGTTTAGAATGGAGAGTAAAGTGGGAAAGAATTTTCCCCACTTTTTTATTAAGGAGTGATAAAATGATTAAAATTCCATTAAAATCATTAATATCTAGTGGAAAAGCTAATAGTAAAAGTCTTATTCCTTTTCAGCATCTACTGCCAAAAAAAGGAGATGATCTTTGTCAAAGGGATGACTGTAGCTGTGAAGTCGACTTTCAGGTTATTACAAGAAAAGAACATGTCTTCGAACTCCCTAAGTATCATCAGAGGTTATTGGACTTAAATATAGACTATAGTAAATATTTTTTAATCTATGCCTCAATCGGTGGGAATAATGTTAGGGGTTGTGAAGTAAAGATAGATAAGATTAAACAGGAAGGGAATCAAATTATAGTTCAGACTAAGAGGTTAATTCCAAGTAGTAGTACATTTACTTTAGAGATGGTTAATGTCCCTTATGATTTAGTCAAAGTAAAGAAGAGTAAATTACTAACAAAAGGACTTTTAAAATTTAAATTTTTAGATTGCCATGCTAAACTATTATATAGTACTACCTTTAAGGTTGATTAAAATTATTATCAAACTATTAAATCACACTATTACGTCATAGCATTAATCATAGTTGGAAGGAGAAGAAATGATGAAAAATAAATATAGTCTAATTGCACTATTTGTTGCAGTAACGGTTTTTTTATCTTTAGTAGTAGAGGCTAAAAGTCCTAAATTTATCCTAGATGGTGAGGAATTAAGCCTTGAATTTATAAAGGTTGTTAATGGAAGAACACTAATTTCTGCTCGTTTTATTTCAGATTACTTTGGGGATAGAGTGAGCTGGGATAATAATAAAAAGACTTTAGAGATATATAATAAGAGCGCTCATGTTATTCTTAAGGTAAATGATAGAATAGCTTTAATTAATAATAAACCTGTTCCTCTAGATATACAGCCTGCTTTAGTTGATGGACAAGTTATGGTGCCATTGAGATTTTTAACAAAGTTATATGGTGGGACTCTGGCTTGGGATGGTGAAAACAAGTCAATAAATTATCATAAGAATATGGTGAATGATGTTAGTATTAAGACCTTCAATCAAACATCACAAGTAATTATAGATATGGACTCTTTAAGTAAATATAATTTGAAATTATATCATCAGCCTACTAGATTGGTCCTAGATATAAAGAATGTGGGATTGAATATGCTTAAGAATCTAATTTCAGTCAACAGTAGTATGATTAAGCAGGTTAGAATCAGTCAGTATAATTTTGATCCTGCGGTAGTAAGGGTTACTGTTGATATTAATGCAATGAGTAGTTACTATTTGATTGAAGAAGGTTCTCGATTAATTTTGAGTATCCGTAATAACTTACAAGTGGCTACTTCTTCTATTATTAGTCAACCTAGAGTTAAAGAAGAATTGAAATTATCAAGAAAGAAGATAGTCATAGATGCTGGACATGGGGGCTATGATCCTGGTGCCATTGGTGTAATGGGGGTAGAAGAGAAGAGTGTTAATTTGGATATAGCTCAAAAGGTAAACAATTTATTAAGGCAAAAAGGTTATAATACTGTCATGACTAGAGAAAATGATCGCTTTATTCCACTAGCTGGACGAGCAGAGATAGCTAATACCCTAAATGCTGATATTTTTGTCAGTATTCATGCCAATTCCCACCCTAGGACTTCAGTTAATGGGGCTGAAACTTACGCTCATTGGAATGCAAGTAAGGAAAATTGGGCGTTAGCATGGTATGTACAAAGTGAAATGATTAAGAGAAGTGGATTAGAAGACAAAGGTTTAAAGGCTGCTAATTTTGCTGTATTAAGAGAAAGCACTATGCCATCAATTTTAGTAGAAACAGGCTTCTTATCAAATCCTGTTGAGGAGAGATTACTAGGTTCTGCAAGTTTTAGACAGAAGGTTGCTGAGGGGATTGTGGCAGGGATTGAGAAATATTATCAAGAAAAAAAGACTAATTGAAAGAGGACTTTATAAAATTAATAAGAATATTAATGGTAAACTAATAAACAATTATAGATAGTCTAAGTTTAGGAGGCAAGCAATATGCCAAAGCGGGTATTAGTACTGACATTAATGTTTTTGGTAATAACATCTATATCTATTAGAGCAGAAGAAGATGATGAGATTAGGCTGATGATTAATGGTGATTTAATTACTGATCAATTAGATTATAAGATAGTAGATAATAGTATATTAATTCCTTTAGAGATATTGACAGATAATCTCTCTATTAAAATGAAATGGTTTACATCTATTGATACTATCCAGTTAGATAAAGAAGGTAAGGTTATCAAATTTAGAGTTGGTGATAAGTACTTACAAGTTGATAATCAAATCATTAAAATGGATACAAAAGTAATATCAATTAATGAGAAGATTATGGTTCCATTGAAGGATTTGGGTAATGCTTTAGGTTTATTGATTAAGTCCTATCCTGAGCAGAGAATCGTTAAGATATCTGAGGTTAAAGGGAAGATTAAGGATATAGATTATCCTAAGAATGAAGATTATGAGGGTTTAGAGTTGTTAATAACCGAAGAAGTAGATTATGATGTCCAGTTCTTCTCAAATCCAGCTAGGATAGTCTTAGATATTCAAGGTGCTACAATTACCTCGAATTTGGACAAGCCTAAGGTAGATAGTGATTTAATTAAAGGCTACCATATCTCTCAATTAAATAATAATACTAAAGTAATAATAGACTTATATGATAATATAAATTATAATATTGAACAGAGAAAAGATGGAGATGAATATAAATATTTAGTAAAGCTGAGTCCAATTATTAACTCTATCAATTATGATGGTTCAAGGATTAATATTGGAGCTACAAGACCTTTAAATGCTACTAGGGTTAATTATCTGTCAAATCCTAGTAGAGTAGTGATTGATATTAAAAATGCTGCTTTAGAGAAGGCAAGAGAGCTAAAGGTTGAAGATAAGTCTATTAAGAGGGTTAGATTGAGCCAATTTCAGACTCAACCATATAATATAGTTAGAGTAGTCTTGGATTTAGAAGGTGAAATTAAGGTAGAAGTAGAAAATAATGGGGGGGACCTAGCGGTTATACCGTTAAGTAGCCAACTATTAGGAATAGATTATAGTTCAGAAGAAGACCTTTTATTTAAACTAAGTAATCAAGTAGAGCCAAAAGTATTCCCGCTGGTTAATGGCGATAGATTGGTCTTTGATTTTCCTTTCACAGTAAATACTATCAAAGAACATACTTTGAAGGTAGATAATAAACTAATTGAGGAGATTAGAATTTCTCAGTTTAATAAAGAAAAGTCAAGGGTAGTGGTTGACTTGACTAAATTAGTACCTTACAAACTAGAATGGAAAGGCAATAATCTTCAGGTAAAGTTGGTCAATAATTTGACTGGGGTGCATTTGGAAGAGAAGAAGTTAAAGCAGACTTTGAAGCTTTCTCTTTTAAAGGATAGAGAGTATAAGGTATATAAGTTAGTTAATCCTAATCGTTTAGTAATAGATATCTTTGATACTATAGTTGATCTCAAGCAGATTGAACTTTCCAAGGTTGATGGAATAATTAAGGATATTAGGGTTAGTCAATACTCTACAGATCCTAATCAAGTAAGAATAGCTTTGGAATTAGAAAAGGATTTAGATTTTGAAATCAAATCTGAAAGCATAACTGATAATATAGAGATAGATATAATAGAAGAACGTTTCAGGAGCTATTTAAAAGGTAAAGTAATAGTAGTAGATGCAGGGCATGGAGGTCGTGACCCTGGTGCTATAGGTTACTCTGGCTCTAGAGAAAAAGATTTGGTCTTAGATATGGCTCTGAGGTTAGAGGAGTTATTAGAAGATGGTGGGGCTGAGGTAATTATGACTAGAAAGACTGATGATTATATTGAATTGACAGACCGGTCCAAGATAGCCAATGATAATAATGCCGATATCTTTGTCAGTCTTCACCTTAACTCACATGTGGATGGTCAGTATAGTGGTACTGAAACTTATATAAGACCTAATTATAATCAGGCAAATTTATTATTAGCCAATCTGACTCAAAGAGCTTTACTTAGGGATTTAGGTACTTATGATCGTGGAGTGAAGGCTAATGATTTAAAAGTATTAGATACTACAAATATGCCTGCTGTTTTAAATGAAATTGCTTTTTTGAGTAATAAAGAAGAAGAAGTGTTGTTAATGAGTGAAGAGTTTAGGGATAAGGCAGCTATAGCTTTATACAAAGGTATCAATAATTACTTTAGGTTGTTGGCAGAGGAGGAGTCTTGATGTTAAAAGAGAAAATTATAAACTTATATATTGTTGTGGGACTTTGTATCTTGGTTATTCTTTTGTTCTCTGAGTTTTTTACAACTAAAGAGGTTAAATTATATTTTAGTGATGCTCAGGCTCAATACTTGACAGCTGAGATAAGAGAGATAAAGTCTAACAATCTGTATGAGAATGTCATTAAAGAGTTGATTAAAGGACCAGAAACTAAAGGGCTGGAGATGACTATTCCTACTCAAACGAAGTTATTGGGAATAGAGCTGAAGGGGAGGACAGCTACAGTTGACTTTAGTAAGGAAATACAGACTAATCATTGGGGTGGGAGTACAGGCGAGACAGTTACTGTCTATTCTATTGTCAATACATTAACTGCTCTCGATGGTGTAGATAAGGTTCAAATATTGGTTGAAGGTAGTAAGGTACAGACTTTGGTAGGTCATTTAGAGTTAGAAGAACCCTTAACTTTTAATAGCAACTTAATAAATTAAAGGTTAGATTTAGGCGAGGCTGTGGTCTCGTCTTTACTTTGTAAGTATATATTAATGAGAAATTATAATTACTAATTCCTTGTTTAACATATAATAATAAATAATATAATTAGTTATATTCATTAAAATCATGTTATAATTAACTTTATATTTGGACTAGAATATAAATAAAATAAAAATATTACCTAATATTCTGTAAATGAATATTATAATAATAAATTAAGAGTTGGATAGGATGGTGACAATGGGTAAAAAAAATCCAATAGCTCTCTTTGATTCGGGAGTAGGGGGGCTAACAATTGCTAAAGAGGTAATAGCTGAATTTCCTAAGGAGCAGATTATCTACTTTGGGGATACAGCTCATCTCCCTTATGGTATAAGATCACAAAGTCAGGTAAGGGACTTTGTGCTTGAGATTATAGATTACTTTATTAAAATGGATGCTAAGATGGTAATAATAGCTTGTAATACTGCTACAGCAGCAGGATTAAAGGATGCTCAAAAGAGATTTGATATACCAATTATAGGACCAATTGAACCAGGTGTAGAAGAGGCTGTATTGGCAACAGATAATAATAAGATAGGAGTAATAGCAACAGAAGGGACAATTGAAAGTGGAGCCTATCAGAAGGGGCTAAAGGAGGCATCTTCTAAGATTGAGGTCTTCTCCCAGCCCTGTCCTGAATTCATTCCGTTAGTTGAGAGAGGAGAGCTTTATAGTAGTGAAGCTAAAGAGATTGCTGAGGCTTATCTTACACCATTAAAGAAAGAAAGGATAGATACTTTATTATTGGGTTGTACTCATTTTCCTTATTTAGAGGGAATTATTAGAGATGTTATGGGGGAAAAGGTAAAGTTGATTTATCCTGGTAGAGGTATTGCATTAAAGGTTCGGGAGATTTTAAATAAAAAGGACTTGTTAAATGAAGATAATAGTATAGAGGATAACCAATTTTATGTCAGTGATTTAGATAAACTATCTAATGATTTTGTGAAATTAGGTAAAGAATTTTTAAATTTTAAAGAATTGGAATTCAGAAAGCTTAATATTTGGAGATAATCAATAAATTATTAAATTTAATCTGAAGGTCTCAATTAACCTCTAATTGAGACTTTTTATTATTTTAAGTCTATATTATTTTATTCGATATAGTTATCTATCTTTGAATTAAATTTTATATTAAATTAAGGTTGATTGATGAAAATGAGTGACTAGTAAGGTCGTAAATACTTGTTATATATCGCTTATGATTGATAATGTATATATTATTAAATTCAATTTTGGTGTTTTTTTATTTAGAATAGATAGTATTAATATAATAAGGTATATGGTTAGGAGAATTTATAATTTTTATGAAACTTATTGAGTTATTATAATAAACTTGACATCTAATGTAAAAAAATATATAATTGAATAGGGTATATAGGTACCTCTGGTTTGGCTTTAATATGGGATATCTTCTGTATTCTTTTTTAACTTTTGTTAAAATTTAGTATTGAGCATCTAATTTTTATGTTTAATAATTACTTACATAAGTGATTATGAGAAGGGAGAAATGAGAAATGTTTTTGACTAAGAATAAGGTAATGTTTTTAAGTGTGTTGTTAGTGTTAGGTCTGTTTGTTGTAGGGTGCGGGTCAGATAAAGGTGTAAAGACTGAAACTAAGTTCTTATCTATTGCAACTGGAGGTACTTCAGGTACATATTATCCTATAGGTGGAGCTATTGCAAAGATAATTAATGAGGATGTAGATAATGCTAATGCATCGGCTCAGTCTACTGGTGCATCTGTAACTAATACAAGATTGATTGCTAAAAAAGAGGTAGAACTAGCTATCCTACAAAATGATATTGCTAGTTATGCAGTTAATGGAAAGAATCAATTTGCAGATAATCCTGTTGAAAATATGAAGGGAATTGCTACTTTGTATCCAGAGGTTATCCAAATTGTAGTTAGAGAGGATGCTGGAATTAAGAGTATCCAAGATTTAAAAGGTAAGAAAGTAGCAGTAGGTGCTCCAGGTAGTGGGGTAGAAGCAAATGCTAAACAAATTTTGAACTTTTTTGGATTGACTTATGATGATGTTGAAGAAGATTACTTATCCTTTGGTGAGGCAGCAAGTAGATTAAAGGATAGACAAATAGATGCAGCTTTCTTAACTGCTGGTGTACCAACAGCAGCGGTAATGGATGTAGCTGCTACTCAAGATATAAACTTACTAAGTTTTAGCAAAGATGAAATCAGTAAATTAAATGCAGAATATCCATTCTTAACTGGAGTTAAAGTACCAGCAGGAACATATAATGGACTAGATAATGATATTACTACCATTGCTTTGAAAGCTACTTTAGTGGTAGAAGCAAGTTTATCTGAAGACTTAGTGTACAATATTACTAAGGCTATCTTTGAAAATAGAGATAAGCTAATTGAAGCTCATGATAGAGCTAAAGATATTAAAGTAGAGAATGCACAAGAGGGAATGACTGTAGAACTTCATCCAGGTGCTGCTAAATACTTTGACGAAGTAAAATAGTTATAATTTCTTAGTGATAATTAATGACTAATAGCTAGTAGTCAAAAGAGAATTATTGAGAGGGGGATTCCGGACATTAGATGTTAATGTCCGGTTATCATTTTATGTATAGGTTTTATAGATGGTTAATAGTCCCGTTTATAATACTGGGATTAGTCAGTTTGTCTTTCCTTCAGGAATCGGTACTGGTAGTTAAAGAAGCTAAGGCTAACAAGATAATCTGGCAAGAAAAGGTTGAAGAAGGAGCAAACTTTGCAATTGAATATCTCCATTCGGTAGAAAGGACACCAGTTTGGGAGTATTTTAAAGTAAAAAATGGGGAGATATTCTTAACAGGAACTTTATATGAGTCCTATGGTGCAGGGTTGCCTTTTTTAAAGAAGAATAATTATATTGTTGCTAATGATAAGTTTGAGATTAAGGATATTAATCGAAAGCTAGATAATATTCCTTTACGGATCAGTGATTATGCTCAACATAAGTTTATTTATGGAGATGAAGAATATAAACTATATGATATTACTCAACCTCAGAGTTTAGTAGTGATAAGTGTAGAGAGAAGAAGTAGAATAAGATTATTAGTTGAGGAGGGAAAACGATGGTTGAGACTAAAGAGATAAAAGAAGAAGAATTATTGGAAGAGTTTGATACAGTAAGCAACTTTAGAAATTATACTGGTATTATGGCTATCTTTATTACAGTATTAGCTGTAGGGATGTCATTATTCCATCTATATACAGCAGGGTTTGGGGTATTGTTAGCTTTAAAACAAAGAGCAGTCCATTTAGGCTTTGTATTTACTCTGATATTCTTGTTATATCCCTTTAAAAAGAGGGTTAAAGAGAATAAGTTTTTGATGATCATAGATTATATTTTGGCAGGGTTAAGTGTAGTTGTTGCAGCTTATATAGTTATTAATTATAAGGATTTAGTTGCTAGAGCTGGTATCTACACTACTTTAGACCAGGTTATGGCGGTCATTGCTATTCTATTAGTGTTAGAGGGAACTCGAAGAGTGATTGGATGGGAACTACCACTTATTTCAGTGGTATTCTTAGTCTATGCTTACTTTGGACCACAGATGCCAGGGATTTTAGCCCATAGAGGCTATTCATTATCAAGGATTGCTAGCCATATGTACTTTACAACAGAGGGGATTTTTGGTATACCCTTAGGAGTATCAGCAACTTACATCTTCTTATTCTTATTATTAGGTGCTTTTGCTAAACGGACTGGATTAGGTGATTTATTCATCGATTTAGCAATGGCATTAACAGGTAGAACTACTGGTGGACCTGCAAAGGCAGCAGTAGTTTCTAGTGGTTTTATGGGTTCTATCTCAGGAAGCTCAGTAGCAAATACAGTAACTACTGGTTCCTTTACTATTCCATTGATGAAGAGTGTAGGTTATACTCCACGTTTTGCAGCAGCAGTAGAGGCAGCAGCTTCTACTGGAGGGCAGATTATGCCACCGATAATGGGTGCTGCAGCCTTTATTATGGCTGAATTTATTGGAGTACCTTATGCAAGTATAGCTAAAGCAGCTATCTTACCAGCTATCTTATATTATTTAGCTGTTGGTTTAATGGTACACTTTGAAGCTAAGAAGCTGGGCTTAAGTGGAATGGATGAAGGAAGAATTCCTAAGTTGATGGATGTTGTGAAACATAGAGGGCATATGATACTTCCTTTGGCAGCTATTTTCTATTATCTATTTAGAGGATATACACCACTTAAGGCTGCTTTTGTGGGGATTATCCTATCTTTTGTGCTAAGTTTTATCAAGAAGGATACAAGGATGAGTCTTAAAGATATACTAGATACTTTAGAAGAAGGTGCTAAAAGTGCAGTAGGTGTAGCTGCAGCTTGTGCCTGTGTTGGATTTATCGTTGGGGTTACAACTTTAACTGGTTTAGGATTGAAGTTTACTACTATTACTGTTGCTTTAGCCAATGGTAACTTGTTCTTAGCCTTATTCTTTACTATGGTAGCATGTACTATTTTAGGAACTGGACTACCTACTACAGCAACTTATATTGTATTGGCTACGATGGCTGCACCTGCTTTGGTTAAGCTAGGAGTTCCTATTTTAGCAGCACATTTATTCGTATTATACTTTGGAGTAGTAGCAGATTTGACTCCTCCAGCAGCCTTAGCAGCTTATGCAGGAGCAGGAATTGCTGGAGCTAACCCATTAAAGACTGGATTGACAGCAGTTAAACTTGCTATTGCTGGTTTTGTGGTTCCCTTTATCTTTGCTTATTCTCCATCGTTATTGTTATTACATTCTAGTGTAGGAGAATTGATTATTATCACTCTTAGTTCTTTCATAGGAGTATATGCATTAGCTGGTGGAGTTTTGGGATATCTAAAGAGAAACACAAATATCTTAGAAGAGGTCTTACTAATCATAAGTGCGATTACATTGCTATTACCAGGTTGGAAGACTGACTTGATTGGATTGGTACTTTTAGGTGTAGTTCTCTTCTTACAAAGTAGAGAGATTGGGTTTATAGTTAAAGAAAGAGCTTAATTAGATAAAAAGGGGGGTCACGGTGTAGTGGCTTCTCTTTTTTTATTGTGTAGCATTATGTGGGTATATTGCGACACTTTTCAGACCTCACCCCCTAGCCCCCTCTACTACCTTAGGAGAGGCTGATTTTGCATGAAGTGGTCGATAGACCTGGAAAGGGATTAAGGGATGAGGTAGATGTTTTTGAACTTAACTATCCTATACACTGGGGTAAAAATGTCGCATTATCATTCTATTATATTAATTTCAAAGTTATAATAAATTCAAAGAATGATAAATATAAGATTAATTTGAATATAGTATGATGATATTGTAAAATTATAATAATCAGATAATATAAAGATGTAATAGAAATTAGGTGTTAAAATGATTTTAATGATAGATAATTATGACTCTTTTACTTATAATCTTGTACAGTTTTTGGGTCAATTAGAGGAAGAGGTTCTAGTCAAGAGAAATGATGAGATTAGCATTGCTGAGATTGAAGAGTTGCAACTAGGATTGATAATAATCTCGCCTGGTCCTTGTACTCCCAAGGAAGCAGGGATTTCTTTAGAGGTAATCGATAGATTTAAGGGCAAGGTTCCTATATTGGGGATCTGTTTAGGGCATCAGAGTATTGGACATGCTTTTGGAGCGGAGATCATTGAAGCAAGGGAGCCTGTTCATGGCAAGGTACATCATATTAAACACAATAATAAAGGGGTCTTTAAGGATTTAAATAATCCTCTAAGGGTAACTAGGTATCATTCTTTGATAATAGATAGGGATACTCTCCCAGAGGAGTTAGAGATAACTGCTGAAAGTGAAGGTGGAGAGATAATGGGGATTAAGCATAAAGATTACTTGATAGAAGGAGTACAATTTCATCCTGAGGCAATTCTGACAGAGCAAGGACATGAGCTACTCAATAATTTTATTATACAGGCTAAGGGAGCGTTAAGGGATGATTAAAGAGTTAAAGACTGAACTATCAGCTTTTCAAATATATACTATCTTTAAGGATGAAGAGTATAGCTTTATTTTGGATAGTGCTATGGGGAAGAAGAAGTTAGGTAGATATTCCTTTATCAGTGCTAACCCTTTTAAGGTACTCAAATTTAAAGATAGCTCTAAAAATCCATTAGAAGAGCTAAGAGAAGAATTGAATAAATATAAGGTTGAAAATGAGACTCAACTTCCCTTTGTTGGGGGAGCTGTAGGCTATTTATCCTATGACTTGGTTCATTATATAGAGGATATATCTAGAAATGCAATCGATGATATAGCTATACCTGAATTATATATGGGGCTGTATGATTGGGTAATAGTGGTAGACCATTTAGAGTCAAAGACTTATCTAGCAACTCCAGAGTTAGATTTAGCTAAAGAAGCTGAGACGATTAAGAAGATTACAGAGATAATTGAAGAGAATCAAAGAGAATTTAACTATACTATTGTTTCAGAAGTAGGCAAATACCAGCCGATAAGAGTAAAATCTAATTTTAAAAAGGCTGATTATTTAGAGACAATTGAAAAGGTGAGAAGATATATCAAATCAGGTGATGTCTATCAAGCCAATTTAACTCAACGTTTTGAGGGAAATGTTGCTGTTTCAAGTTATGAGTTATACCGAGATTTAAGAAGAAATAGCCCTGCTCCCTTTGGAGCATTTTTGAATTTTGGTGATGTTGACATTTTATCTAACTCTCCAGAGCGATTTATTCATCTTAGAGATAGGATTGTAGAGACTAGACCTATTAAGGGGACTAGACCAAGAGGAAAGACGCTTCAGGAGGATGAAGTCCTAAAATCAGAGCTATTAAATAGTGAAAAAGATAGGGCGGAGTTATTGATGATAGTAGATTTAGAACGGAATGATTTGGGGAAGGTCTGTACAGTAGGTACAGTCAAGGTACCTGAATTATTTGAGTTGGAGGAGTATAGCAATGTTCATCATTTGGTAGCTACAGTCAAAGGAGAGCTAAGGGAAGATAAGGATTTAGTTGATTTACTACAGGCTACCTTTCCAGGAGGTTCGATTACTGGTGCACCAAAGATAAGAGCAATGGAGATAATCGATGAATTGGAGCCTACTCAAAGGAGTGTCTATACTGGTTCTATAGGTTATATTGGTTTTAATGGTTCTTTAGATTTGAATATAGCTATTAGAACAATTATTAAGAAGAAGAATCAGATTTATTTCCAAGTTGGTGGAGGGATAACTTGGGATTCAAATCCTAAGGAAGAGTATCAAGAGACTTTAGATAAAGCAGAATCTATTATGAGAACAGTTAGGGGATACTATGAAGAATAATATATCTTTTGATAGTGAATTAGCTAAGTTTGGGAGAGGATTATTTGAAACGATAAAGGTTTGGAACAGTCAACCTATCTTCTTAAAAGAGCATATAGATAGGTTATATAACTCAATTCAAGAGCTTAAAGTGCCCTTTGATATGAGTAAGGAGGAGTTAATCTCTAAGATATTAAGCTATACTGAAGGATTGAAGTATCAAGCTTTACGGGTGACTGTCTGTGCAGAAGGGTATAACTTTTCTTTAAGGGATATAAATTACTCTTCTGGTGATTATGAAGCAGGTTATAGAGTCAAGGTAGCTTCCTTTAAGCGGGGGACTAGCCCATTATATCGACATAAGACAGCTAATTATTGGGAGAATATTTATGCTAGGCGTGAAGCTATTGATAGTGGCTATAATGAAGCTCTCTTATTAAATACAGATGATAAGGTGCTGGAAGGAAGTGTTAGTAATATCTTTTTTATAAAAAATGATATATTATATACACCTTCTAAAGAATTAGATTTACTTCCTGGTATAATCAGAACTAAGGTTATTGAGATTGCCAATAAGCTGAATATTGAAATTAAGTTAGAAGTTATCGGTATAGATGAGATTGCTAACTTTGATTTTGCCTTCTTAACAAATAGCTTGATTGATTTAATGAAGGTAAGAAGTATAGAAGGGGTAGAATATGATCAGCATAATAATTTTTTTGATAGGTTAGTTAATGAATTTAATTATCAGGTATATGGGATAGAAGGGATGGAGTAGATGGATAAGAAGAAGATAGAGCGAGCAGTGCGAGATATATTAGAGGCTATTGGTGAGAATCCAGATAGAGAGGGATTGCAGAGAACACCAGAGCGAGTGGCTGAGATGTATGAAGATATTTTGTCAGGGACTAATCAGCAGCCAGAGGAGCATTTGGAGTTCTTTTCTGAGGATGAAAAGTACGAAGATTTAATAATGGTAAAAGATATAAGCTTTTATTCTATCTGTGAACACCACTTAGTACCCTTTTTCGGAAAGGTACATATAGCTTATGTTCCTAAGGAGGGGAGAATAACTGGATTCTCCCGCTTGGCTAGATTAGTAGAAACAGTAGCTAGAAGGCTACAATTGCAAGAGAGGATGAATAAGATGATAGCTGATGCTATCGTCAATGTCTTAGAGCCTCTTGGAGTTTTAGTGATTGTAGAGGCGGAGCAGATGTGTATGACTATGAGAGGGATTAAAAAGACTGAAAGTCGGACGATAACCTCTGCAGCAAGAGGTGTATTTAAAGAGGATAGTGCTGCTAGAGCTGAGATAATGAATCTTATCAAGAGCAGTAGATAGGAAAAATTCCGTCGGGAATTTTTCCCTATGAGTCTTTAAAAAATAAGACTCTCCGTGGATCGATATTTTTAAAGGTCCCATCACGGAGAATTCGAAGAACTCGTAGGGAGAGTGAAGAGACTTGATAATAATTATTTTTTTACATGTTACTAATTACTCATTACCCGTTACTATACTTAATAAAGGGGGAACAATATGTTTGAATTTGGTAAGAGAACTTATATCATGGGAATTTTAAATGTTACTCCTGATAGCTTTTCTGATGGAGGAGACTATTTTAATATAGAGGATGCTGTTTCTCGTGCCCAAGAGATGGTTGAGCAAGGAGCAGATATTATCGATATTGGGGCAGAATCTACTAGACCAGGGGCAGAGAAGGTATCAGCAGAGGAAGAGATAAGGAGGCTAAAGCCCGTAATCAAAGCTATTAGAGATAAGGTTCATATTCCTATTTCTATCGATACCTATAAGCCAGAGGTGGCTAAGGCGGTTTTGGAGATGGGTGTAGATATAATCAATGATGTTTGGGGCTTGCAGTGGGATGGGAAGATGGCTAAGGTAGTAGCTGACTATGATGCTCCAGTAATAATCATGTATAATGGTCGTAGTGATGAAGAGCGGACTAATATTATGGAAGCAATGATTGAGTTTCTAAATAAGAGTATTAAGATGGCTAAGGAAACTGGAGTTAAAGATAGTAATATAATCTTAGACCCTGGAGTCGGTTTTGGTACTACTCAAGAAGAGAATTTAGAGATTATGAGAAATCTATCAAAGTTGAAGGATTTAGGATATCCTATTCTACTTGGTACTTCTAGAAAGAGAATGATAGGTAGGATATTAGATTTACCACCTAAAGAGAGGGTGGAAGGCACAGTAGCTACTACTGTGATGGGGATTATGCAAGGTGTGGATATAGTTAGAGTACACGATGTTAAGGAGAATTTGAGGGCTGCTAAAGTTACTGATGCAATAGTTAGATAACATTTACTAATGAGTGATAAATGATTGGTAATAAGTAAAAATCTTTTCTAGTTATTGGTTACTCATCACTTGTCACTGTTGTATTTAAATTTTGGATGGGGTGAGATTATGGATAAGATTATTCTGAATGATTTATCTTTTTATGGCTATCATGGAGCATTGATAGAAGAGAATAGATTGGGTCAAAAGTTCTTTATAGATTTGGAGTTATATCTAGATTTAAAGTCTGCTGGAAAGAGTGATAACTTGGATCAATCAGTCAGTTATGCTCTTGTTTATGAAGTAGTAAAAGAGATATGCGAACAAGAGCGATATCAACTTATTGAGGCTTTAGCTGAAAAGATAGCTGATAGAGTTTTGAAGGAATTTACTAAAATTGAGGAGATAATGGTTAGAGTAAAGAAGCCAGAAGCTCCTATTCCAGGGATTTTTGATCATGTAGGAGTCCAAATCTTTAGAGGAAGAAAATAAAGTTATATAAACTATATCTTGAAATATGGGGTTTTTCAAAAAATTTGTGGAATGACTTTTATTTATATTAAAAGGAGATTTTAAGATGAATATTGTATATTTAGGCTTAGGTACTAATCTAGGTGATAGAGAAGGTAATTTAAAGAAGGCAATCGATTTAATTAGAGAATTTCCTGTAACTAATTTATTGGAGATATCTAAGGTTTATGAAACTGAGCCCTGGGGGTATAATAACCAAGATAGCTTTTTAAATCTATGTCTAAAGATAGAAACCCAGTTAGCTCCTCAAGAATTATTAAAAAAGTGCCAATCTGTTGAATCAAAGCTTAAACGGAAGAGGTTGATGAAGTGGGGACCAAGGACGATAGATGTTGATATCTTATTATATGGAGACTTAGATTTAAAGGAAGAGAATTTAATTATTCCCCATCCTCGAATTGCAGAAAGAGCTTTTGTTTTAATACCTTTAGCTGAGTTGGATGAAGGTTTACTTATCAATGGGAAGGATATTACTGATTTGATAATGGAGTTAGGTAAAGATGGGGTTGAAGAATATAAAGAAGCTTTATAATCAATAGGGTATTGCATAAATAATTCTAGCAGGTAGTAATTGGAGGGTAATAATGGAAATAACGCGTATTGGTAGAAGAGGGATGCTTTTCACCTTCTTCTATTTACAAGATACAGGATTTGGAGTAACTACAAATGTTTACGTAATTAATGCTAAAAATTATGTCTTTGTCTGTGATACCTTTTTAGGACCAGAGTCGATGAAAGAGATTAAGAGGTATATTGAGATAAATTTTAGGGACAAGCCAATTATAGTATTTAATTCCCACTATGACTGGGATCATATCTGGGGAAATTGTACCTTTGAAACTAGCTTGATCTTATCCCATGAAATATGCCGAAATAATATAATTGATAAAGCAGAGCAGGAGTTAGAGATCTATTCAGAGCATAGAAGAGGTGAGGTCAATATAATTCCTCCAACAAATACCTTTACTGATGAGTTAACCTTTTATGAAGAAGGGGTTAAATTCTTCTATAGCCCTGGTCATACCAAAGGTTCTGCTAGTTGTGTTGATTTTGTAGATGGAGTATTATTTGCGGGTGATAATTTAGAGGCACCGATACCATATTTACAAGACGGGGATATTAAGAGTTATCAAAGGACTTTAGAGAAGTATTTGCAATTAGAGGTTGATACTGTGATTCCAGGGCATGGTGAAGTGAGTAATAAGTCCTTGATTGAAGATAATTTGAAGTATATTACTAGCTTAACAAATAACCAAGCTGAAGAGTATCTAAAATCTAGATATAAGGAGGTTCATTTACAGAATTTAAAATTATTAGGGAAATTATAGATATTTGAAAGGGTTTTTGTAACCATTCAACTTTGCCCTAATTTAAATCTGATTCTAAAATTGGGTAACTTTATTTAAATATTCTTTTGCAAGGATATATAGTTAAGGTGAGGTGAAAAGGAACAAACATGAGTTTGTTCCTTTTCACGATTAAGGGTATAATCAGGAGTTTTAATAGTAATTAAAGGATTAAGGTTTAATTTATCATTAAAATTTAAAAATTAATCATTAGACAAGGTTACTTTAAATAGATATAATGTCATTAGTTAACATTATTATTGAGTTTTGATAATGGTTTTTTATTAAAGGAGGTGCAATAGTGGGGATATTACTCAAATTTACATTGAGAAATATCAAAGAGAAGAAGTTTAGAACCTTTTTAATCCTCTTCTCTATAGCATTATCTGCAGCATTGTTTTTTGCTTCATTGGCTATTTCTAGTACAGTAGAACAGATGCAGATAGAGCGTTTAAAGAAGTACTTTGGTACAGCAGAGATTATAATTTATGCTAATAGTGATTCTCCCTCAAGCTTTTTCCGTACTTATCAAGCAGAGCAGTTAAAAGAGCAATTTGAATATATTGTAGGTACTATGGATATGAGTACTTCATACAAGTACTCTGAACATCAGAAGGTCGATATTCATTTGCAGGGTTATGAATTGGATGATTTACAGAAGATGAATCCAATCATTTTAGAAGAGAAGGTTAAGCTAGAGCCTTTTGTAGGCAATAAATTGATTATTGGTAGAGTCGATGCTGATAAATATGGGTTAGAATTAGGTGACAAAGTAGATTTAGAGGTCGATGGTGAGAAGTATCGCTTTATAGTATCAGCAATTGCAGTATCTCAAGGATTATTTGAACCAGGAAGTCGGAATATTAGAGCAGTTGTCCCTAAAAAGAAGTTGGCTACACTCTATGATGCTAGGGGTAGAGTTTCTAGAATCTATCTTAAAACTAAAGAGGGGATTGAAGTAAAGGAGGCGATTAAGAGTTTATCTGAGAAGTATCATAGATATACTGTTAGAAAGACTGTAACCAGAGCAGAGATTAAGGAGTATAGCAAGAGTACTACGGCTCCTTTTATGATGATGCTACCGATAGTTATCTTTATTAGTATATTTATTATCTATACTTCCTTTAAGGTCATTACTATGGAGAGGTTACCGATGATAGGGACTTTTAGGAGTATAGGTGCTACAAGGAAGATTACAGATCTACTATTATTAGTAGAAAGTTTTATGTATGGGGTTATTGGTGGAATATTTGGTTGTGGAATAGGATTTGGGATCCTTTATGGAATGACAAATATCTTGGCTAAAAATCCTTGGTCAAGAACTGAGATGAAAGCTGAGATGGTCTTTACTTCAGGCCAGTTGTTAACAGCCTTCTTAACAGCAGTTATTATATCTGTACTAAGTTCTCTGATTCCAATTATTAAGGTCTCTAAGATTCCTGTTAAGGATATAATCCTTAATAATATCGATAATAAATCCAAGAGAAGAAGATGGAAGCCGATATTAGGCCTGCTATTATTGATAGCCTCGTTAATAATACCTCGCTTTGTATCAGATTCACAAGCTATGATTATAAATATAATTTGTATGTTGACTATAGGAGCAGCAATTATAATGCTTATTCCTATAATTACAAATTTGTTTATAATAATATTTGAACACCTGTATTCTTATATCTTTGGAAATGAGGGAATTTTAGCAGTTAAGAATCTTCGTGATAATAAGAGTATTATAAATAATATCTCTTTATTAACTATAGGAATTGCTAGTCTGTTAATGATTAATACTTTAAGTCACAGTGTTGCAATAGAGGTGAGTGATGTATATGGTGATGCCAAATTTGATATATGGATGTGGCATCCTCGGGCAGACCGTAATTTAGAACAGAGGTTACTAACTGTAGATGGAGTAAGAGATGTTTATAGTGCTTATCAAGCCAGAAATGTCAAGATTGTAGAGAAAGAGCATAGTATAAGCGAAGTAACTGGAATAGATGTTGAAGAGTATTTTGATTATTGGGATTATGATATTATAGGCGATAGAAGAGAACTATTTAAAGAGATGGAAGAAGGTAGAAAGATTATATTGACTACTATGCTTAAAGAGAAGTTGAATATTGATTATGGACAAATCCTTACTTTAGAGACTAAAAGGGGT
Organism: Orenia metallireducens; assembly: GCF_001693735.1. Classification (GTDB taxonomy): domain Bacteria; phylum Bacillota; class Halanaerobiia; order Halobacteroidales; family Halobacteroidaceae; genus Orenia; species Orenia metallireducens. Next base: position 289,584 of record NZ_LWDV01000010.1, on the reverse strand, counting down.
AAGAAGAAATATCGAGTGGCTGGATTTATAAATACCTTAATGGAAAATGGTGACATGGCTTTGGTGGGAGGAAGTTATTTAAAAAGGGATATGGATTTGCAATATCGTGATCAAATTTATTTAAGAACATCTAAAGATCCAGAGAAGGTTAAAGAGGCTATTAAGGATAAATTTGCTCGAGATCGTCTCTGGCTAGATACTTTAAAGAGTATGGAAAAGAGGAATATGGAGTCTAATAATCAACTCTTTATTATTTTGAAAGGATTTTCTTTTATAGCAATGATTATAGGGGTCTTTGGTATATTTAATAATTTTGTAGTTAGTTTTATCAGTAGAAAGAGAAGCTTAGCAGTATTTCGTTCTATAGGTATGAGTAAAAGGCAGATTATTAAGATGATATTGATTGAGACGATGACTGGAGGTTTAATTGGTGGTTTAGTTGGAGTTTTTGGTGGAGTAATGTTCATAGAAATAATTAAGTTTGTTCTTAAGGCTATGACTATTCCAATTAAAATGCATTATTCTATTAGTATGTTCATTACAGCAGTGGTAGCAGGATCGGTTATATCAGTTATAGCTTCTATCAGTCCTGCTTTAAGGTCTTCAAAGTTGAATATTATTGAAGCTATTAAATATGAGTAATTAGTAATTGCTAAGATTAGATAGGGATTGTCTATAAGTAAGAAAATAGAACAATTTACTTTTGATTATAAGTTAAAGAGAGAGGGGGAGAAGTCTAGTGATTGAAACTACTAACTTATATAAGAGCTTTAAATTAGGAGAATTAGAGGTAGAGGTATTAAAGGATATAAACTTGATTATTCAAAAAGGAGAATTTGTTTCTATTATGGGACCTTCTGGCTCAGGAAAGAGTACCCTTTTGTATCTTTTAGGAGGGTTGGATAAGCCTAGTTCTGGTAGTTTGAAGATTAATGGTAAGGAACTTGCGGTAATGAAGGATAAAGAGGAGAGCATAATGAGAAGAAGGGAGCTAGGATTTGTATTTCAATTTTATAATTTAATCCCCAATCTTAATGTAGAAGAAAATATTCTACTGCCTATCTTGCTTGATGGCAAAAAGATGAAAGATTATCAAGGTGATTTAGATGAGATATTAGAGATTGTGGGATTGAGTGATCGAAGAAAGCATACCCCAAGAGAGCTTTCAGGAGGGCAACAGCAGAGAGTAGCTATTGCTCGAGCTTTGATCAATAAGCCTGAGGTTATCTTGGCTGATGAACCTATTGGAAATCTTGATAGTAAGACAGGAATGGAGATTATGGAGCTATTTAAAAAGATTAATCAGGAGCAAGGAAAAACAATTGTACAAGTAACTCATTCTGAGAAATCTGCTGAATATGGAACAAGAATTATAAGATTAAAAGATGGAAGGGTGTGTGAATAATGAGGTTTTTTACTAAAAAGACTCTAATCTTAGCAATATTAATCTTCATAGTAGTAACTGTAGTAGGCTGTGGTGATAAAAAGTCTAAAGAAGTGACAGCACCAGTAAATAAACCAGTAGAGGAGAATGTAATTAATAGCATAGAAGCCTTTGGTACGGTAGAGATTAAGGAAGAAAGGACTATTGGGCTAGATTTCTCTGCTAGAGTTGAGGATGTAAGGGTTGTAGAGGGTCAGAAGGTAAGTAAGGGTGATGTACTTTTAATTTTAAGTTTAACTGAAATGATGGAGAATTTAGAGAATAAGAAGGAAGCACTAGAGTTAGCTAAAAAGGAGCTAGAATCTATTAAAGAAAAGTCTGATATAAATATTAAGGATTTGCAGGCTGAATTGAAGACCCAAGAGTCTTTATACCAGCAGGATAAAGAGAAGTTGGCTAGAAAAGAGGTTGAGCTTAAAGAAGAGAGTAGTGCAGATATTAAGAAGTTGTTAAGTGAAATTGAATTTGCTAAAAGATCATATCAGAAAGTAAAAAAGGAGTTGGCTGATAAAGAGCATTTATTAGCAGTTGGAGCTATTACCCAATATGAATTTGATCAATTTGAGAAGAAGTATGATAATGAAGAGGAGAAGCTAGTCGGTCTAGAGATTTCGTTGGAGAAGTTAAAAGAGGATAAGAGGGATGAGATTGAAGAGTTAGAGAAAGCATTAGAGTTAAAGGAGAATAAGATAGTCTCTTTGAAGCTGTCTTTAAAAGAAAACCGTTCTATGATGGAGAAGGATTCTTTGGCTAAAGAGATTGAGATTAAGAATTTAGAGAGTGATATTAAGGTTTTAGAAGATAAATTATTTGCTAAGAGTTACTTAAAAGGTAATAAGGTAATAGTCGATATAGACCAAGGGGTTGTCCATAACCTATCAGTAGTAGATGGTGATATAATTGGTAGTGACTATAAGGATAAGTTATTAGATATTATGGATTTATCTACAGTTATTGTAGAAGCAGAGGTTCCAGAAGAGTTTATTAAAGATGTAAAGTTAGGGGCTGAAGCTACTATTGTACCTCTGGCTGACTCTAATAGAGAGTATCATGGAAAGGTAATGAGAATTTCAAATATGGCTATCAAGGATGGTGGAGAGACTATAGTACTTGTTGAAATCTCTATAGATGATTATGATGATTTCTTATTACCTAGTTTTAATGTAGATGTAGAGATAGTTAAGTAAAGAGCTTAATGGGGTTTGGCTTAAAACACTAGTAACTTTCAACTTAATGTATTCTTAGAAAGGGGGAGCTATATTAGGTGGTTTACCTGAGATGGCAAAAAATTATGAAGAGGATATTCCTATTAATAATAATAGTCTTGATATCAAGCTCTGTAGCTGCTAATGATTCTTTGGAGATTCTGACTTTGGAGCATGTCATAGATTTATTCTTAGATAAGAGTGTAGAGTTAAAGTCTGTTAAGGAGTTATATCAAGAGAAGAAAATGGATTTAGAGTTATATCAGGAGTATTTCGCTAAGGATTTGGATATTAATCTAGAAAGTAATTATAATCTATGGGAAAAAGAGAGTAATCTGTGGAGTGGTCAACAGGGGGCTGAGGAGCTAACTAAAATTACATTTACTAAGAACCTCTCTACTGATAGGAACCTAACTCTAAGTCAGAAGTTATTGGAGAAGGATAGTGATGATAACCTAGAGTTAGAGGGTAAGGGAGGTAGTTTAACTTATAACCATTATATATTAAGGGACTATGATACTGAAAATGATTATAAGCAAGGTCTAATGGAGAAGGAATTGGCACTTTTGGAAGCCAAGGAGGAAGTTAGGAAGGTAAAAGATAGTTTAAAGAGTGAAATTATCGATAAATATTATAACTTAATTGAGTTACAAAAAAAGATTGAAATTAAAGAAGAGCTCTTAAAGAAGAGCCAAGAGACCTTAAAGATTGTCAAGGCAAGGGTCAAAACAGGTCACTCTCTTGAAGTAGATAAGATTGAAGCTGAACTTCAAGTAAAAGAGAATAAGTTAGATTTAAGTAACCTAAACTCTAAGTACAGATTGAATTTAAGAGATCTATCTAGGGAGTTAGAGATAGGGTTAACAGAGAAGGTTGAATTTGCTGATAGTGAGAGGATATTATCCTTTGATGAATTCGAAGGATGGGTAAAGAGGATGGCTTATAAGAATAATTTAGAGGTGAATATCTTAAGGCTAAAGATAGAGCAAGAGAAAGATTTACGTGAAAAGTTAGATAAGGATAAAGATTTTGATTTAAGGTTGCTTGGCAAAGCAGTGTGGGAAAAGAACAATGATAGTAATGATTATGAAACTGACTATAGAGTAGGGGTTAGATTAGATTATAACTTCAATAAGTATGAAAAGAGGAAGACGGAGCAGAAGATTAAGAAGTCTGAAATTGAACTGAATAAGTTATCTGAGCGACTAAAAGATATTAGAGATGAGGTAGTATTTGAGGTCGATGATGCTTTTCTAAAGTTAGAAGATTATGAATCTAAGATATCTTTATATGAGAAGGCTATAGTTAATTCAGAGCAGAAGTTAAGAATTGCTGATCATAAGTATAAATTTGGTCTAATTACTATTAGCGAATTGATCGATCAACAGATTGATTTAGCAGAGAAGAGGGTTGATTATATAAAGAATTTAGTTAATTATAATAGGCAGGTTTATAAGATTGAAATATTGATGGGGGTTGAGTAAAAACTTAATATAAAAAAGTTATCAAATGGTTTCAATGGATAGACTTGTTAGAAGGAAGAAGGGATTTAGCCTAGAAATTTATTAATGGAGTTTAATATAGATAAACAACTCAAAAGGAAACTTAATGGATATATTGCGACACTTTTACTTTTTAAAAAGTAAGCCAAATCTTAGGTTTCGCCTAAGGGCGAGTCTCTTTTGGCATTGCCCAAAAAGAAACCAAAAGGTCTAGAAAAAATGTACCTATGGGTTCATTCTTAGAACCCTCCGTGGCAAAGCCCACTCACTCCACAATCAATATTGGTTTAGATTAAGAAATACAAGAGTCCTACTTCAAAGATTATGTTGTTATTATTATTCCTTGGCAATATTTGCTTCGTTCAAACAGAAATTTTTTTCAGGTTAAAAATCTTTTAATTCTCAATTTGAAAAAGTGTCGCTTTATCTATCTATAATGGTATATTTAAAATTGGATAACTATATATTGAGGTGACTTGAATGAAGAGGTTATTAATGATAATATTTGCTGTAATTCTATTCTCTTTACCTGTTTTTGCTGACAGTTATGAAGAGCTAGAGGAGTCTGGTCAGATAGTGGAGGTGGATATGGAAAATGAATTGCCTCTCTATATTAGGGCAGGGGTTGGATTGAAAATAGAGAGACTACAGCTAGATTTAGATAAGATAAATGGTCTATTGGCTGCTGCTGATGTTGATTTTTCTGCTTTAGATGAGACGATGATGCTTTATGGTATTGAAGGGGTAGGAGGGGTCAGAAACGGTAATATCTATGGTGCTTATTTTCTCAATGGTCGGAATCGGAGTAGAGGAGCTAATGGTGAGAGGGTTGAGTTATCTTTAACCTATGGTGGTCTTATCTATCAACGGGGTATTTATATGAAGAAGAATACAGATATCTCTATTGGAACAGGGATGGGATATGGGCGTAGTAGATTGGAGTTGCTCCATTATAAGGTGGATGCTACTAAGGATGGTATTTTAGGGGCTACTGGAACTACTCTGGAGAAGAGCTTCCTATTATTAGAGCCTAGTATCAACTTCCATCAACAGTTGACACCAATTATCGGCTTAGATTTTTCTGTAGGATATCTTATGACTCATGATTTAGATGGTGGTTGGAGTCTGAGTGGACATGAGTTAGAGGATTCTTTAGATGGGTTTGAGGGTGGAAGTGTAAGTTTGCGGGTTAATTTCGGGATGTAGGAATAGGGTTGCTTGAGGGCGAGTTACGTTTTCAGCCCAAGACTACTTCTTCAGGAAGAAGAGCACTTCTTTCACGGCGTTCTTGATAAAAAGTAACTAAACCTACTGATTCATTCTTGGAATCCTTCGTGATAAATCCAATCAAGAAAACTTTTAAACTCGCTTACAGCTCAAACATAAAAAGTTTTCAGTATATGGTTGTCTAGTAATGAGAAACGCTATATTGATTTTTATTTCATATAGAGGTGTTTGATTTTAGTTGTTTATAGTGAGACTTGATTAATATTAAATTCCGCTTACTTTTCCTAAGTTGGTGTTTGCAATAGTGGGAAATCAAAATAGAATATTTAAGATTTGAGGGTCAATTCTCTATTTGGGGATTGGCTTTTTCTTTTTTGGCTATCTAGAAATATAGTGATTTGTAGATGTGATTGTTAGTTAGTGGCAGGGAAGGATGTAATATGTTATAATATTGGTATATTTTGTTTGTTGGGATAAATGATTAGGTTAGTTATCAAACTTAGCAGTGATAGACTATATTTCTAGATATGAGCTTGTGAATATTGATTTAGAGATATATCTTTTAGATGATTTTTATTAGATTTCAAAGAAAATAATAGTTCTTCCACGATTTTTGTGAAAATAGTTTAAAACATTATTTTCTGCCACTAATTAACATGAATCTACACTAATAAAAGCATAAAAATAAAATAATTTATTAAAGTAAAAATGGTTTTAATTCGTGAAAATTAGTGCACATTAGAGCCTAAGAAAGCATATTCTATATTTTTGAGATTTGATTTTTGAATCTTAATTAAAATTTAAAATTAGTATTAATACAAAGTTCGCTGTTGAACTAAAATAATTTTAAAGAGGTAGAGGGATATCATAGTGGAAAAAGTTAATGAAATTAGGGGGGAGAATTTTATGTTAAAAAAACTATTAGGGATATTGGCTTTATTTTTGTTGTTAACTTTCTTAGTTTCATGTAGCAATAAAGTTAGTTTAACTATTGACAAAGGTAAGGTAATTAATTCTAAGGGAGAGATTTTGAAATATTATTTGGGTAAAAGATCAGAAAATAAGTTAAGTGATAAACTATTAGTTATGATTCAAGGTTCAGGAAGAGATTCGATAACAAGAAGGTTTGGTATGGGAGCTGGAGGAGCAAGGTTAGGTTTTGACATTCTATATCTAGAAAAATATGCGTTTGATGATAAGGAATTATTTGATAAAACTAATTGTAGAGAGCGTAGAATTGAAGATATTGAGTTTGTTGTTAATTATGTTATAAGCAATATATATAACAATAATTTAAAGGAAGTACTTATTCTTGCAGATAGTGAAGGAGGTTCTATTGCTCCTGAGATAGCAAATGATTTAAAAGAAGTAACGCATATGATTATTATGGGATCAGGAGGCTATTCTCAAGCAAAAGAATTTGAGGTTTTATTAGAAAAAGAACTTAATAGTAATGAAAAAGGAATATTTAGGAAAGTTGGTATAAAGAATAAAGAAGATTTATTGAATAAATTTACTGAAATAAGGAAGAACCCATCTTATAAAAAAACTTGGTGGGGGTGTACTTATAGAAGGTGGAATAGTTACCTTGATTATGAACCTGAAAAAAATATATTAAATTTAGATATGCCTGTATTATTCATAATAGGTAAGGAAGATAAAAGTGTTCCTTATGAATCGGTAGAGTATTTAGCTAATAAATTAGGAGATAAAGAGAATTTTAGTTTTGAAATTATACCTGGGCTTAACCATAGCTTTACTGATAAGGCAGGTAATAATAAGATGAAGGAAATAATGAAGAAAATAATTTTGCCTTGGTATAAAGAGAATATGATAAAAGAATAAAAGTATTTTTTAGAGTAGGGAATTTTATATAATATTAGGTTAGTTTAATTTCAATATAGGTAATAACGGTTAATGGATATAATGGATATATTACGACACTTTTCAGACCTCACCCCCTAACCTCCTCTCCTCATCTGATGAGAGGGGGAACTGTTTTTTATTTTGGTTTGTCTCCCTTCTCCTAAGATTAGGAGAAGGGTTGGGGATGAGGTGTGAGGTTTTGAACTTAACTATCAACTATACACTATAAGGTTTATGGAGGGATATAAGTGGATAGAAAAGAAGTTATAGAGTTTTTGATTAGAGCCAAAAGGGCAACTTATGCAGGAAAAGGTTCTGAAAGTTTGCCATCTCGACCTAATTCTCATGATTTAGAGTATGAGGAGGGAAAGTTAAAGTATATTGATACTTATTTAGGTGGTGAAAAATTTGCTGGAGAAGAGGCATTATGGGAAAATAATAAACCATTTTGGTCAATGAACTATATTGGACGTATAATTGCTGATGGTTTCAATGGAGATTTTCTAAAGGAATCATTATTAAATGTTCCAACAGAGAGGTTTACTTGGTGTGAAAGTTCGAGACAGAGGTTGATAGTATCAACCGTTGAATATTATCATTCCTAAAAGTTTACCATAATAACTATAAAACCACAAGTGACAATAAGGTTTTTACTCATCACTCCTCACCCGTTACTCATTACTAAACTACAACACTTCGGAGGTGTTACAATGAAACTAACAGTCCTAGGCAATCGTTCCCCTTTTCCAGTCAAAGATGGGGGCTGTCCTAGTTATTTATTAGAGTCTGATAATCAGAAGGTATTAATAGATATCGGTCCTGACTCATTACAGGAGTTGAACAAGCATATCAGCTATTATGAATTGACTGCTATCATTATCTCCCATCTCCATGGAGACCATTTTCAAGACTTATTACCTTTACACTATGCCATTATGCTCGATATCATGGCAGGCAAGAGGAAGGAGGCTTTAACGGTCTATCTCCCCTTTGATGAAGGTAAGGAGTTAGATTTTATCAGGTCAAAGGTAGGCGAGGAATACTATCTACAGCCAATTAATGAAGCTACCAAATTGAACTTTGGTAATCTCAACTTTAGCTTTAAGCGGAGTAATCATCCCAAGGAATGTTATGCTATGAGAATTAGTGATGGTACTAAGACCTTAGGTTATACAGCCGATACAGCTTGGGATTATAATCTAATCGATTTTCTCAAAGATACCAATTTATTGATGGTAGAAGCAAGCCTTTTGGAGAGGGATAAGAAGAAAACTAAAGTAGGTCATCTAACAGTCAAGCAAGCAGTAAACTTTGGATTGCATGCTAAGACTGAAAAATTACTGTTAACTCATCTAGGAGCCTACTATCCTAGAGAAGAGATTGAAGCAGAGGTAGAAGAGGTAGATACCTTTGTAGAAATTAGTCAGGTAGGAGAGACTTATGAGATATAATTACTAATTACCAATTACTAAAAACTAATCACTAAACAACACAAGGACTTTCCTCTATTTAAGCAGAATTATAGAGGGGAGTCTTTATTTTTTAAATTTAATATTGATATTTAGCCAATTATTTGTAAATATATATAGATAAAGACATCTATCAATTCTTAAAAAATGGGGAGGCAATAAAATGAGAACGATAAAGGCTGAGGAAATTAGTAGAGCAGTAGCAAAGCTGTGTATTGATGCTAACTATAACTTGGGAGAAGATATAGTTAATGAATATAAACTAGCATATCAGCGAGAAGAGTCTGATGTTGCTAAGGAGATTTTAGAGCAACTAAGTAAGAATGCTGAAATTGCTAAGGAAGACCAAGTACCAATCTGTCAGGATACAGGGATGGCAGTTATTTTTTTAGAGTTAGGACAAGACGTAAGGGTGGTTGAAGGAGACTTATATCAGGCCATTAATCAAGGTGTAAGTGATGGCTATACAGAAGGGTATTTGAGAAAGTCTGTAGTCAATGATCCTTTGATTGAACGGAAGAACACTCAAGATAATACTCCAGCAGTCATCCATACAGAGATTGTTCCTGGAGATCAATTGAAGATAATGGTAGCACCAAAGGGCTTTGGTAGTGAGAATATGAGCCAGTTGAAGATGCTTAGACCCACTGATGGAGTAGAAGGGCTTAAAGACTTTGTATTGAAAGTAGTCAAAGAGGCTGGACCAAATCCTTGTCCACCTATTGTAGTAGGGGTGGGAATTGGAGGAACAGTAGAGAAGGCAGCATTATTGGCTAAGAAGTCTTTATTAAGACCTCTAGGTGTTTATAATGATGATGAGAAGTTTAAGAGTTTAGAGCAAGAGCTATTAGAAGAGGTGAATCAATTAGATATTGGACCACAGGGATTAGGAGGACTGACTACAGCTCTAGCAGTAAATATCGAAACCTATCCGACCCATATCGCTGGATTACCAGTAGTAGTCAATATCAATTGCCATGTAGCACGACATAAAGAGGTAGTTTTATAATAAAGCTTTGCTTTGTGCTAATTAAATTTCAATATAGGTGGTATTAAATTATGGCTACATTGGGAACTTTAAACATTTAAAATTAAAAGGTTTAAAAGCTAAAAAAATTCTTGTTTGAATGGAGCAAAAATTGATCTAAAAATTATAGTTTAACCAAATTTTAATTAAAAATTCTATTCAATGATAATAATTAAGCAATTTGATTGGGGAATGAGTTGAATTTTTTCTAGACTTTTTGGTTACTTTTGTGGCAATGAGTTTTGAAGGAAGAGATATTTTTTCTTGGATGATGCCTTTAGGTACAAAAGTAATACGAGAACGCCCTGAAAGAAGTGCCCTTGGGGTGAAAGCTGATAAGCTTTCTCGTAATGACTTTTAATTAGATTAATTAAAGGTTTGTTTATTTTTTCTATTAGTATAAGATGTGCGAGTTGTTCTTTACTAGTACTCATCTTTAAAGAATAAAGGAGGATTAAATCATGGCTAAAGTTAGCTTAACAACGCCAGTTACAGAAGAGAAGATTAGAAGTTTAGAAGTAGGAGATAAGGTCTTATTATCTGGAGTAGTTTATACAGCTCGTGATGCAGCCCATAAGAGGTTAGTTGAAGCTTTAGATAAAGGGGAAGAATTACCCTTTGTAGTAGAAGGGAATGCTATCTATTATGTAGGTCCATGCCCTGCCAAACCTGGTCAGGTAATTGGTTCTGCTGGACCGACTACCAGTTATAGAATGGACCCTTTTGCACCAAGGTTAATCAAAGAAGGGCTAAGAATTATGATTGGTAAAGGTGAGCGAAATGATGAGGTCATCGATGCTATGAAAGCAGAAGGGGCTGTTTATTTAGGGGCAATTGGAGGAGCGGCAGCCTTAATTAGCAAATGTATCAAAGAAGCAGAGATTATTGCCTATGATGATTTAGGAACAGAAGCAGTAAGAAGACTAGTAGTAGAAGACTTACCGCTTATCTGTGTAATCGATAGTCAAGGAAATAACTTATATAGAAGAGACTAACACCAAGTATAAGTCTCAGTCTGTAAATATATCTTGAACTTACTTAATCTTAAACTAAGTCCTAAGTTTAAATTCCATTTCTACAGGATAATTATTATAATTATTGAAAGAATAAAATAGAGTATGTAGTTATGCTAACATAAATACTATACATAGAAAAATACGTTTGAAAGGGAGAGATGCTAATGTCAAGAGTTGATGGTAGAGAGAGAAATGATCAATTAAGAGAGATTAAAATAACTAGAAATTTTACTAAATATGCAGAAGGGTCTGTATTAATTGAGGCAGGGGATACAAAGGTAATTTGTAATGCCAGTGTTCAAGATAGTGTTCCTTACTTTTTAAGAGGACAAGGGCAAGGATGGTTGACAGCAGAATATTCTATGCTACCTAGAGCAACCCAAGATAGGAATGTTAGAGAGGCAGCTAAAGGTAAATTAACTGGACGTACTCAAGAGATTAAGCGATTAATAGGTAGAGCATTACGTTCAGTGGTTGATCTAGAAAAATTAGGTGAGAGAACTATTTGGATAGATTGTGATGTTATCCAAGCAGATGGTGGAACAAGAACAGCCTCTATTACAGGAGCCTTTGTTGCTATGGTAGATTCTTTTGCTTATATGATAGATAATAATATGATTAAAGAGCTACCATTAAAAGACTTTGTAGCAGCTGTAAGCGTAGGAATAGTAGATGATGAGCTATTATTGGACTTATGTTATAAAGAGGACTCTAATGCCCATGTGGATATGAACTTGGTTATGACTGGTAAAGGTGATATTATAGAGGTACAAGGAACTGGTGAAGAGAATCCCTTCTCTAAAGAGAATATGTTCAAATTAATTGATATAGCTGAAAAAGGTATTAAAGAGCTGATTGCTCATCAGAGGAAAGCATTAGAAGATAAGGTGGAGTTGTTTAAGGGGGAGTAAGTAATGAAGTTATTTTTAGCAACTGGAAATCAACATAAGATAGAAGAGATGGAGAAGATTTTAGCAGATACAGATATAGAGATTCTTTCTAAAAATGATATTGATGCTATGCCAGAGGTGATAGAAGATCAGGATACTTTTATTGGTAATTCCCTAAAAAAGGCTAGAAAGATTGCTGAGTATACAGGTATGTCTACTATTGCTGATGATTCTGGGTTGGTTGTTGAAGCTTTAGGTGGTCAACCAGGGGTATATTCAGCCCGCTTTGCAGGGGAGCATGCTACAGATCAAGAGAATAATCAGAAGTTATTAGAATTATTGAAGGATACTCCTTTAGAAGAAAGGAAGGCTTATTTTATCTGTGCTATGTCATTTGTATCTGTTGAAGGTGAAGAGTATACAGTGACAGGTAAATGCCATGGTCATATTACTTTCAATGCATTGGGTGAAGAGGGATTTGGTTATGACCCATTATTTATTCCTAAGGGATATAAGAAGAGTTTTGCTCAATTAGGAAGTGAAGTTAAAAATAAGATTAGCCATAGGGCTAAAGCTTTAGAAAAAATGAAAGAGTATTTAATGAAATAATAATATTAAAAATATTAAATTATAACTATAAATAGCCACAGGTTCAAACCTGTGGCTATTTATACAGTTAAATTGTAGTTGGGTGGTGATGAGATAATGAAATTGGTAATATTCAGTGATAGCCATGGACAAGGTCAGAAGATGAATCAAGTAGTACAAGAATTAGAAGATATTGATTATATCATCTATGCTGGAGATATAGTTGGAGATTTAAAAGAAGTAGAGATATTAGATGATATAAAGTTATTAGCTGTAAGGGGAAACTGTGATTATAGTACGGAATATCCTGAAGATCAATTGGCTAATATAGGAAATATGAAGCTCTTTTTAACTCATGGTCATAATTATATGATTAATTATGGGTTGGATAAGCTCTATTATAAGGCAAAGGAAGTAGAAGCAGATATAGTAATCTTTGGTCATAGCCATCGTCGCTATGCTATTGAAGAAGATGGAATCTTGTTCTTTAACCCTGGGAGTATCTCTTCACCTAGAGATGGTAAGGCTCCATCTTATGGAATAATTGAAATCAGAGATAATAAGATAATTTACAAGCATTTTGATTTCAAATCAAACAATTAGCATACTATAGATAAATGGAGAAAAGGGGATTATTTATGATTTAATTTATGATAATAACTATTATTCCGCTTTTCTTCTTTTGACCTTGCCCTCTTTTTTAGGTATACTATTAAATGTCGCAAGGGAGATGAGCGGTAAAGCAACGGAGCATGGCGCAGTTTGGTAGCGCACCTGGTTTGGGACCAGGGGGTCGCAGGTTCAAATCCTGCTGCTCCGACCATTTAAAATTAGTTAACAGTTTACAATTTACAATTGACAGTGAACAGTTAAGTTCAAAAGATTTAAGTTCTTAAAATCTCTTTTATTTCTAACTGTACACTGTAAACTAATCTTATGCGGGAGTAGCTCAGTTGGCTAGAGCACCAGCCTTCCAAGCTGGGTGTCGCGAGTTCGAGTCTCGTTTCCCGCTCCACTTAAAAATTTTAATTTTAGGGCGAAAGGAAATTTTGAGTACTTGACCATCGGGGTTGGGGCATCTAAAACTTTGATTCAAAGAACGCAAGGTAGTTTTCGATGCTAGGTCATTGAGATCGTTGCATTTAAAATACAATAAGAAGTTAATTTCTTAAAGTTTTTTAACTGTAAACTAATTAATCTTGTGCCTGTAGCTCAGCTGGACAGAGCAACGGCCTTCTAAGCCGTGGGTCAGAGGTTCGAATCCTCTCAGGCATGCCATTTATAATAAAATAGTTTCACTTAGAATAAACTGCTTATAGGCAGTATATTTTTTTATGTTTAAAACCTAATTAATAGTATGCGGGAGTAGCTCAGTTGGCTAGAGCACCAGCCTTCCAAGCTGGGTGTCGCCAGTTCGAATCTGGTTTCCCGCTCCATTTTAAATCTGTTAACAGTTTGCAATTGACAGTTAAGTTCAAAACCTTTAAGTTTTTAAAATCTTTTTTTACTGTAAACTAGTATACTATGCGCCCGTAGCTCAGCTGGATAGAGTAACTGACTACGAATCAGGAGGTCGCAGGTTCGAATCCTGCCGGGCGCGCCATTAATTAAGAATTATTGATTTTAGTAAATATAGATTGTGTTAACTAAATTTATACATATTTATTGAATTGAATTCATACTTTAAATTATATCTTGTTTTTAAGCTTTACTATAAGACCTCGGAACGACTATATTGTCGTATCTCGAGGTATTGTTTTTATTTATGAACTATCTTTAAAATTTTATAGAAATCAAGGGATTTTATTATTCTTGATGTTTTTATTTACTACTAAATTTAGTTAATCTTCTGCCTTATATTAAATTTTAAGAGAAAAATTTAATATTCGTACTATATAGAGTAGTTATATCTCCTTAGAATATCATTAAAAACTTGATTGTAGTTTTTAATAAATAATAAAAAATAACATAAATTTCACTTTGAATTTATTAATAGAATGATTTTATAAAAATGGCTAAAATATAAAGGAGATTCTATGATTATATAGAAATAGTCAATAATGTGAATTTATTTTTTGATAGATCTATCTGAAGTTACACTTTTTCTTCAATTTTAAAATATATAATGAAGATAAGAAATAGTAGCTTTTGGATAAATGAAATAAAATACATATAATTACGTATAATAATATAAGGAGGAAATATAATGAATGTAAGTAAAGAAAGAATTGAAGAAAATAAGGTTGAATTAACTATTGAAGTTAGCGAAGATAAGGTTGCTAGTGCTTTAGATAAAGCTTACAAAAAAGTTGTTAAAGAGGTTAATATCCCAGGGTTTAGAAAAGGGAAGGTTCCTAAGAGTATTTTAATCAAGAAGTTTGGAGCAGAAGTATTACATAAAGATGCTTTAGATATTTTAATTCCTGAAGCTTATTATAAAGCTGTACAGGAGACAGAAATTGAACCAATTGCTCAGCCTGATATTACTGATGTATTCATTGAAGCAGGAAAGCCTGCTAAATTTACAGCTGAAGTAGAAGTAAAACCAGAGGTTGAGCTTGGAGAATATAAAGGTCTTGGAATTGAAAAAGAAGAGATAAATGTAAGTGATGAGCAAGTAGAAGAAGAATTAAATCATAAAAGGGAACATCATGCTCAATTGGTAGTTACTGATAGAGAAGAGGTTCAAGAAGGAGATAATACTGTAATCGATTTTGAAGGATTTGTAGATGGTGAAGCCTTTGAAGGTGGAGCTGGAGAAGATTATAATTTAGAAATCGGTTCTGGTCAGTTTATTCCGGGATTTGAAGAACAATTAGTTGGAGCTAAAGTTGGGGAGGAAGTAGAGGTTGATGTTACTTTCCCAGAAGAATATCATGCTGAGAACTTAGCAGGTCAAGATGCAGTATTTAAAGTAACAGTTAAAGAAATTAAAGTAAAAGAGATGCCTGAGTTAGATGATGAATTTGCCAAAGATTTAGAATTTGAAACTCTAGATGAATTAAAAGCAGATATTAAAGAAAAGATTACTGCTAGAGAAGAGTTAAGAGTAAATAGAGAATTTGAAAATAAATTAATTGATGCTATAACAGATAATACAGAAATTAATATACCAGAAACTATGATTGAAAATGAGATTGATAATATGCTAGAAGGTTTCAGATATCAAATTATGCAACAAGGGTTTGAATTTGACCAATATTTAGAGATGACTGGAATGAACGAAGAAGATATTAGAGCAGATTATAGAGAATCAGCTGAAAAAAGAGCAAAAGCTAATTTAATTTTAGAAGCAATTGCTAAAAATGAAGGTATTGAAGTAAGTGATGAAGATGTAGATGCCAAATTAGCTGAAATTGCTGAACGTCAAGGTCAAGATAAAGATCAATTAAAGATGTTCTTACAGATGCAAGGTCAATTAGCTTCACTAAAAGATAGTTTACTAATGGAAAAAACAATTGATTTTTTAGTTGAAAATAATTAATTATTATTCATTTTAAATAATTTAGAGAATTTCATAATCTGTCTTAATTCCCCTAAATAGTAGGATTATCTATTGTCATGTATTTATTTAACCTAGTAATTAGTCATAATAAAAAATTCTTTTATGAAATTCTCTAAAATAATAGGTTTAAAAAGTCCAAATATGGGCATAGTTAAAAGGAGGAGGGGGAAATTATGAATTTAGTACCAATGGTAGTTGAACAAACTAATAGAGGAGAACGTTCTTATGATATCTATTCTCGTTTATTAAAAGACAGAATTATCTTTCTTGGTAGTCCAATTGATGATAGAGTAGCTAACTCAGTGATTGCACAATTATTATTCTTAGAAGCTGAAGATCCAGATAAGGATATATACATATATATCAATAGTCCAGGAGGGTCTGTTACGGCTGCTTTAGCTATGTATGATACAATTCAATACATTAAGCCAGATGTTTCTACAATTTGTATGGGATTAGCTGCTAGTGCTGGTGCTTTATTATTGGCAAGTGGGACTAGTAAAAAGAGATTTGCTTTGCCTTATTCTAGAATCATGATTCACCAACCAATGGGGGGAGCTCAGGGTCAAGCTACAGATATAGAAATTCAAGCTAAAGAGATTCTTGAGTTAAGAAATATTATTAATAATATTTTAGCTAATCATACAGGACAGCCAATTGAGAAGATTCAAAAAGATGTAGATAGAGACTATTTTATGTCAGCTGAAAAAGCTAAAGAATATGGTCTAATAGATGAGGTTATCACTCGCCAAACTGAGTTGGAAGGGTAGACTAATAAAGGGGTGATATAATGTTCAAATTTGGAGACGAGAAAGGACAATTGAAGTGTTCTTTCTGTGGTAAAGTCCAAGATCAAGTCAAGAAGCTTGTGGCTGGTCCTGGCGTCTATATTTGTGATGAATGTATTGAATTATGTAATGAGATTATTGAAGAAGAGTTAAATGAAGAGATAGAGTTAAATTTAGAAAGTGTTCCAAAACCTAAAGAGATAAAGGATATTTTAGATGAGTATGTAATTGGACAGGAGGATGCTAAAAAGACTTTAGCGGTAGCTGTCTATAATCATTATAAAAGAGTTAATTCAGGTATGAAAGTCGATGATGTAGAGTTAGAGAAGAGTAATATCTGTTTAGTAGGTCCTACTGGTTCTGGTAAAACATTATTAGCTAGAACTCTAGCTCGTATTTTAGATGTTCCTTTTGCAATAGCAGATGCTACATCTTTAACTGAAGCTGGGTATGTAGGTGAAGATGTAGAGAATATTCTATTGAAGTTAATTCAAGCTGCTGATTATGATATTGAGAAGGCAGAAAAAGGAATTATCTATATCGATGAAATTGATAAAGTTGCCCGTAAATCAGAAAATCCATCTATTACTCGTGATGTTTCTGGAGAAGGGGTACAGCAAGCTTTGCTTAAAATTCTAGAAGGAACAGAAGCAAGTGTTCCTCCACAAGGTGGCAGAAAGCATCCTCACCAAGAGTTTATTCAAATTGATACCTCAAACATTCTATTTATCTGTGGTGGTGCTTTTGCAGGAATAGATAAGCTTATAAAATCTAGACTAAATACCAAAGTACTTGGTTTTGGTGCTGATATTCAAAGTAAGAAAGAAGAGAATATCGGAGAGATATTAAAGCATATTAAGTCACAGGATTTATTGAAGTATGGATTAATTCCAGAGTTTGTAGGAAGAATTCCAGTTGTTGTTACTTTAGAAGAGTTAGATCAAGATGCTCTGGTACAGATTTTAACTGAGCCTCGTAATGCTTTGATTAAGCAGTATATTAAATTCTTTGAATTAGATGATGTAGAGTTAGAATTTACAGAGGAAGCTTTAAAATCAATTGCTCAAAAGGCATTGAAACAGGAGACAGGAGCAAGAGGGTTACGTTCTATAGTGGAAAATGCTATCTTAGATATCATGTATGATATACCATCAAGAGATGATATCTCAAAATGTATTATCACTCAGGATGTAATTGAAAAGAGAGCAAAACCAAAATTAGTTACAGTTGATGAAACAAAAGAGGAAACTGCTTAAATATTTAAGCAGTTTCTTTTATGTTTAAGGATAAAATCTCTTCCTAAGGTTATACTAATCTATGATAAATTAAATCAGGTTTCTTATGATATGAAATACCTGAAAGTTTATACAGGAGGAGATTTAATGAATCTTGCAATTAATGTTTTCAGTATGATTCAATTATTTTTTGCTATTGTGATTGGAATTTATTTTTGGAATATGCTCAAAAAACAGAGAAATAGTAAGGTAGCAATAAATAGAGAATCAAAAAAAGAGATGGAAAAGTTATATAAGATGAGAAGGAGATCTTTGACTGAGCCTTTGTCAGAAAAGATTAGACCTAGCGATTTTTCTGAAGTGGTTGGACAGGAAGATGGATTAGAAGCTTTAAGAGCAGCTTTATGTGGTCCTAATCCCCAGCATGTAATTATTTATGGACCTCCTGGAGTTGGCAAGACAGCAGCGGCTCGTTTAATATTGGAAGAAGCTAAGAAAAATCAAGATTCTCCTTTTGATGATGAGTCTAAATTTGTAGAGATGGATGCAACAACAGCACGATTTGATGAACGTGGAATTGCTGACCCCTTGATTGGTTCAGTGCATGATCCTATTTATCAAGGCGCAGGGGCTATGGGTACAGCAGGAATTCCGCAGCCTAAACCTGGTGCTGTAACAAAAGCCCATGGAGGAATTTTATTTATAGACGAAATTGGAGAGTTGCATCATATCCAGATGAATAAGTTATTGAAGGTTTTAGAGGATAGAAAGGTCTTTTTAGAGAGTTCTTATTATCATGAAGATGATAAGAATATTCCTCGACATATCCATGAAATCTTTCAAAATGGATTACCTGCTGATTTTAGATTGATAGGCGCCACCACTAGAGGTCCAGAAAATATTCCGCCTGCTATTCGTTCTCGTTGTTTAGAGGTCTATTTTAATCCTTTAGAACCGAACCATGTTGAAAGGATTGTAAATACTGCAATAGCCAAAATAAATTTTCAGGTTGAGGATGGAGTTATTGATGTTATCAGAAAGTATGCTGCTAATGGAAGGCAAGCTATTAATATGGTTCAGACTGCAGCTGGTATTGCTCGAACAGCTAAGCGTTTTGTCATTAAAGTTGGAGATATAGAAAGAGTAATAATGAATGGTCGTTATAACCCCAGACCTATGGATAAAATCCCTAATAACCCACAGGTGGGTGTTGTTAATGGATTAGCTGTTATTGGTGCTAATATGGGGACTGTAAATCAATTAGAGGTTTCAGTTAAAGAAGTAGGTGAAGGTAAGGGCAGATTAAATATTACTGGTATAGCTGAAGAAGAAGAACAGGGGAATCAATATAGAAAAATCAGAAGAAAGAGTATGGTCAAGGGTTCAGCAGAGAATGTTATTACCGTTTTGAATAAGATTATGGACATTGATTTACGAGATTATTTTATACATATTGATTTTACCAGTGATGCCGTTGTTGATGGTCCTTCTGCTGGTATAACAATGGCAGTAGCTCTTTATTCAGCTTTAACAGGATATCCTATAGACAATAAGGTTGCTATGACTGGGAAGATATCAATTAATGGTATGGTCCGTCCTATTGGAGGCGTTGTTGCCAAAGTAAGAGCAGCTATTAGAGCAGGAGTCAAAAAAGTCTTAATTCCATCAGATAATTGGCAACAAATATTTAACGAGGAAGAGTTTGCAGAGATAGATATAATTAAAATAGAAACTTTTGATGAAGCTTTACGAGAGTCAATATTAATAGAGGATGTAGAAGAAGAGAAGATTGAAGTAGATTTGGAGTCTGATTTTATTTCTGCCCCTTTAATCTAAATAATTGGTAGGGGTTAGTCAATAAGGCTTAATTAACCTTATTAAGAAGAATTCATACTAATAACTTAAAGTAATTGCAGGACTTTAATTATAACTAATAGAATAATGATAGGTGATGATTCTATAAATGGAGGTGTAGTTATGGCTAAAGAGTTGAAAAAGGAGAAGAGGAACAGAAGTTCTATGCCCTTATTGGCATTAAGAGGTTTAGTTATATTCCCAAATATGATAATTCCTTTGCTTGTTGGCAGAGAACAATCTTTAGAAGCTTTAGAAAAAGCGATGGTAGAAGATAAAGAGATCTTATTAGCTGCTCAGCATGATGAAACTATTGAAGAGCCAACTAAAAATGATATTTATAATGTAGGTACTGTTGGAGAGATAAAACAGTTGATGAGGTTACCTGATGGAACTGTTAAAATTTTAGTAGAAGGATTAAAAAGAGCAAAAATTGCAGATTTTATTCAGGAAGAACCTTACTTTGAGGTTGAAGTTGAAGAGATTGCACACGAAGAAGAGGTAGATACTGAGATAGAAGCCTTGATGAGAGGTGTGAGTAATAGCTTTGAAGAGTACATAAAGCTTAATAAAGTAGTACCACCAGAAGCTATGATGACAATAGTTAACATAGAAGACCCTGATAGGTTAATTGATATCATTGTTTCACATATCTCTTTAAAGGTTAAACAACAACAAGAGATTTTAGCTACAATTTTCTATGAAGAGCGATTAACTAAGCTATATAAGATTTTAGAAAGAGAAATAGAGATTTTAAAGGTAAAGAATAAGATTAATAATGAGGTTAGAAAGCAAGTAGAGAAGAGACAAAAAGAATACTATCTAAAAGAGCAGATGAAAGCAATTAAGAAAGAATTAGGAGAAGAAGATAGCTTTACTGAAGAAGTAAATGAATATAATAATAAATTAGAGGAATTAGAATTACCAGAAGATGTTGAGAAGAAGGTAAAAGAAGAGCTGGACAAGCTCCAAAAGATGCCTAGAAATTCAAGTGAAGCTGTTGTAGTTAGGAATTATTTAGATTGTATATTTGATTTACCTTGGAATAATTACAGTGAAGATAAGTTGGTGATTAAAGAGGTAGCAGGTCAATTAAATGAGAACCATTATGGATTAGATGATGTTAAAGAGAGAATTTTAGAATACTTAGCTGTTAGAAAGTTAAGTGACAAGCTTAAAAGTCCAATCTTATGCTTAGTAGGTCCTCCTGGGGTTGGAAAGACCTCATTAGGTAAGTCTATTGCAAATTCTATCAACAGAGAGTTTGTTAGATTATCTTTAGGAGGGGTTAGGGATGAAGCTGAGATTAGAGGACACCGTAGAACTTACATAGGTGCTAGACCAGGACGAATAATAAATGCTATGCGTGATGCAGGAACGATGAATCCAGTATTCTTGTTAGATGAGATTGATAAGATTACTAGTGATTTTAGAGGAGATCCTGCAGCGGCTTTATTGGAAGTATTGGATCCTGAACAGAATAATGACTTTACTGATCATTATTTAGAACTAAGTTTTGATTTATCAGATGTTATGTTTATTACAACAGCCAATACTATTGGTACTATTCCTAGACCATTATTGGATAGAATGGAAGTTATCACTCTTTCAGGTTATACCGAAGAAGAGAAGATAGAGATTGCTGGGCGTCATCTATTACCAGAGCAGATTAAAGAACATGGATTGACAGAAGACAACTTCAATCTATCGGAAAATGCTCTCAGGAAAGTTATTAGAAATTATACTAGAGAAGCTGGGGTAAGAAGTTTAGAAAGAACTTTAGGGAAGATTTGCCGTAAAGTAGCTAAAGAGGTTGTAGAAGGAAAGGATACTGCTACTAGAATTGATACAAGAAACTTAGATAAATATTTAGGAATTCCTAAATATGAATATGGCAAAGCTGAAGGTGAAAATAGAGTTGGTGTAGTAACTGGGCTAGCTTGGACTCAATTAGGTGGAGATATACTAGATATTGAGGTATCCATTATTCCAGGTGATGGAAAGTTAATCTTAACTGGTAAATTGGGAGATGTAATGAAAGAATCTGCCCGAATAGCTTTAAGTTATGCTAGAACTAAATCTAAAGAGTATAATTTCCCAGAAGAATTCTATAAAAAGTATGATATCCATGTTCATGTACCTGAGGGAGCTATTCCTAAGGATGGACCATCAGCTGGAATAACTCTAGCAACTGCTTTAATCTCTGCGTTAGCAAATAAAGAGGTTGATGGTGAGGTGGCTATGACAGGTGAGGTAACCCTTAGAGGTAGAGTCTTGCCAGTTGGTGGAATTAAAAGTAAGGTCTTAGCTGCTCATCGAGCAGGAATTAAGAAGATAGTATTATGTAAGAAGAATAAAAAAGACTTAGAAGAAGTTCCTGATAATATCAAGCGTGATTTAGAATTTGTTCTAGTTGAAGAGATGGACCAAGTACTTGCAGAGGCGATAGTGGAGGGCGATGAAAATGAAGATTAATAATCCAGAATATATTCTTAGTGCAGTATATCCTAAGGATTATCCTTTTCATCACCTGCCTGAGATTGCTTTAGCAGGTCGCTCTAATGTAGGTAAGTCATCTTTGATTAATAAAGTAGTCAATAGAAAGAAGATGGCTTTTACCAGTTCCAAGCCAGGAAAGACTCAGACAATTAACTTCTATCAAATAGATAATTACTTTTACTTTGTAGACTTACCAGGCTACGGATTTGCTCGAGTATCTAAAGAAGAGAAAGAAGAATGGGGTAGAATGATTGAAAGTTATCTAATAGAGCGAGAGAATTTAGAGGCATTATTATTAGTTGTAGATGCTCGACATAAGCCAACCCAAGATGATATCCAGATGTTCAACTGGATTTTGCAGATGAATATGCCTGCTATGGTAGTAGCTACTAAGGTAGATAAAATTAAAAATAGTCAGAAGAAGAAGCAAGAGAGGCTAATTAAAGAAACTTTAGGTATAAGTCAGTTTACACCATTTACCTTCTTCTCTACAGAAACTGGGGAAGGTAAAGATAAGGTGATTCAGTTTATTGGGCAGTTTATGGATTGAGTTTAATCAAAGTAAAAAACTTTATTAAAACTTGATATTACTTCTGAATAAAAGTTAATAGTTGACAACAAGGCCTATTAATTATATGATAATATGTGATAGTTAAATAGACTAAAAGCAATGAAGGAGAGGAGTAGGTTAATCCCTCCCTAATAGAGATAAATACCCTTAGGCTGGAAGGTATTTTTAGGGATATTAGCTGAAGTAGCTCTGGAGCTGTTAAGCTGAAAGTTTAGTAGGTTTAATCGGAAGCTAGCCGTTATCTAGTATCAGGTAAGTTAAAACAGTTATTTATATAGACCTGAAGTGAGTGCTAAGTTAGAACTAAGGTGGTACCGCGGAAGATAGAGACTCTTTCGTCCTTAAATTAAGGATGGAGGGGTCTTTTTATCTATAATTATTAAAAATACCTTAATATACCTTGTTGAATAAGTAAAACTTAACAACTCTAATTATTGCTGTAATTTTATTGGTTAAATTGATAATTTTGTAGTTAAAATGAAGTACCGCTTACTTTTCCAAAAACCTAAAATACAACATCTTAATTTAAAGAGCAAAATAATTATTCAACAACCTATAATAAATAAAGGAAGTGAGATTATGAATGAAGAGAAGAAGAATTTATCAACAACCTATGATCCTAGTCAAGTAGAAGAGAAATGGTATGAATATTGGAATTCACAGGGATATTTCCATGCAGAACCGAATGAACAGAAGGAGCCTTTTACAATTATGATGCCTCCTCCAAATGTAACTGGTCAACTACATATCGGTCATGCCTTAGATATGACCTTTCAAGATATCTTAACTAGATGGAAGAGAATGCAAGGTTATGAAGCTTTATGGTTACCTGGAACAGACCATGCTAGTATCGCTACTGAAGTTAAGGTAGTTAAGAAGATGCAAGAAGAAGAAGGTCTAAATAAAGAGGATGTTGGTCGTGATGGATTTTTAGAGAGGGCTTGGAAGTGGAAAGAGGAGTATGGTGGAAGAATCACTAAACAGCTAAAAAAATTAGGTGTCTCTTGTGATTGGGATAGAGAAAGATTTACTATGGATGAAGGCTGTAATCAAGCAGTTAAAGAGGCTTTTGTGCAATTATATGAGAAAGGTTTAATCTATCAAGGGGACTATATAGTTAACTGGTGTCCAGAATGCAAGACTACCTTATCAGATATAGAGGTAGAACATGAGGATAAGCCAGGTAAATTATATCATATTAGATATAATATTAAAGGTAGTGATGATTATATTGTAGTAGCTACTACCCGTCCAGAGACTTTACTTGGAGATACAGGGGTAGCAGTAAATCCCAATGATGAACGTTATCAAGGTATAATCGGTAAGCAGGTCATCGTCCCAGTTGTTAATCGGGAGATTGAGATAGTAGCTGATGATTATGTAGACTCTGAATTTGGTACAGGTTTGGTTAAGGTAACTCCTGCCCATGATCCTAATGACTTTGAAATCGGTGAGCGTCATGATTTGGAGATTATCAAAGTAATTGGCGATGATGCAATTATGACCAAAGAAGCTGGAAAATATGAAGGTTTAGAGCGTTATGAATGTAGACAGCAACTAGTTGATGATTTGAGATCAGCAGGGTTAATCGAGAAGATAGAAGAGCATGATCATTCTGTTGGTCAATGTTACCGTTGTGATACCACAATTGAACCATTAGTATCTAAGCAATGGTTTGTAGCTATGGAAAATTTAGCTAAGCCTGCTATTGAAGCTGTTAAAGATGGTGATATTCGTTTTGTTCCAGACCGTTTTTCTAAAGTATACTTCAACTGGATGGAGAATATCAGAGATTGGTGTATCTCTCGCCAATTGTGGTGGGGGCATCAGATTCCAGTCTGGTATTGCCAAGACTGTGATGAGGTAATTGTCAGAACAGAAGAACCAGCAGAATGTCCAAAGTGTGCTAGTACTAATCTAAAACAGGATGAAGATGTACTAGATACTTGGTTCAGTTCAGGATTATGGCCTTTCTCTACTTTAGGTTGGCCTACAAATAAAGAGGATGTAGATTACTTCTATCCAACTGATGTATTAGTAACTGGTAGAGACATCATCTTCTTCTGGGTAGCTAGAATGGTCTTTATGGCATTAGAGTGTAAAGGTGAGATACCATTTAAGGATATCTATATCCATGGACTTGTTAGAGACTCTGAAGGTCGTAAGATGAGTAAGTCTTTAGGAAATGGTGTAGACCCAATTGAGGTAATTGAAGAATTTGGTACAGATACTTTAAGGTTTAGTTTAATTACTGGAAATACTCCAGGTAATGATATTAGATATCGTCCTGAAAGGGTAGAATCAAGCCGTAACTTTGCTAATAAATTATGGAATGCTTCCCGGTTTGTATTGATGAACCTAGAGGACTTTGATTTAAGAGCGATAGATTATGGAGAGTTAAATTATAATTTAGCAGATCAATGGATTCTAAGTAGATTGAATAAGAAGATTAACCAAGTGACTGGATTATTAGAAGAGTATCAATTTGGGCAAGCAACCCAAGAGTTATATGACTTTGTGTGGAGAGAGTTCTGTGATTGGTATATCGAATTGGTTAAACCTAGATTATACCAAAAAGAGAACTTAGCTGACCGTCAGACAGCTCAATATGTAACTTGGTTTACCTTAGATAATATCTTAAGATTATTACATCCATTTATGCCATTTATCACTGAGGAGATTTGGCATTATTTGACTGCTCAAGAAGGAGAAAGTCTGATGGTTTCTCATTGGCCAGAAGCAGATAGCTTAGCTACAAATAATCAAGCAGAGGATAAGATGGAGTTAGTAATGGATGTAATCCGTAGTATTAGAAATATCAGAAATGAGATGAAGGTCAATCCAGGTAGAAAGATTACAGCCATTTTAAGCTCTGAAGTTGAAAATAAGTTAGCAATAGTATCAGAAGGAAAGGATTATATTGCTGATTTAGCTAATATTGAAGAGTTAACTATCAGCAAGGAAGTAACTAATAGACCAGAACAAGCATCTACTGCAATTACTAGTGAGATTGAGATTATCTTACCCCTTGCAGGTATGGTAGATATCGATAAGGAGATTGCTCGCTTAGAGGATGAGATTAAGAAGATGGAAGCTGAGATTAAACGTGCTACAGGTAAGCTATCTAATCCAGGTTTTGTAAATAATGCTCCAGACCATCTGGTAGAAGAAGAGAGAAGAAAGAAAGAAGAGTATACTGCTAAAAAAGGACAATTAGAAGAGACTTTAGCAAGCTTAAAAGGATAGTTATAAGAAGGCAGTTCATAGTGGGCTGCCTTTTTTCTATTTCTATTATAGAAAATATAAGCTATTTGGAATTGAGATTTTATAGAGATATTACGACACTTTTACAAATAATAAATAATAGTGAATAAATAAAAAGCTTATCTTCCTAGAGTGCCTAATGATTTTGAGCTTAACTATTATTTATACTTTATTAATTATTCACTGGTCTGAAAAGTTTCGTAATATATCCAAAGTATATCATAAAAGTTAATAAGGGTTAGATCACTTCTTAAATTAGAATGATTACAATTATCAATAAAAAAATTATAACCAAGCAAATTTCTTTAAGAATAATTTCTTTTAACTCCAATTCTTATTGACAATTATCGTCATATATTATAATCTAAGCATAGTATAATTTCTTTAATGAAAATTACAATTTAAGGAAAAATAGATTAGTGTAATCTGCTTTTATATCCAAGGAGGAAAAGATGAAAACAAGAGATGATATTAGAAATATAGCAATTATTGCTCACGTTGACCATGGTAAGACTACTTTAGTAGATGGAATGTTAAAGCAAAGTGGTATCTTCCATGCTAAACAGGAAGTTGAAGAGAGAGTAATGGATAGTAATGATTTAGAGAAGGAACGAGGAATTACTATTCTTGCTAAAAATACTGCAATTAAGTATAAAGATACTAAGATTAATATTGTTGATACTCCAGGTCATGCTGACTTTGGAGGGGAAGTAGAACGTATCTTGAAGATGGTTGACGGAGTATTATTAATTGTTGATGCTTTTGAGGGTCCAATGCCTCAAACTAAATTCGTATTGACTAAGGCATTAGAGTTAGATTTAACCCCAATTGTGGTAATTAATAAGGTTGACAGACCTGATTCAAGACCACAAGTTGTAGAGGATATGGTATTAGATTTATTTATTGAATTAGGTGCAAGTGAAGAGCAGATTGAATTTCCTGTAGTTTATGCTTCGGCTTTAGAAGGATTTGCTAAGACAGATTTAGATGAGGATAGTGATAACTTAGAGCCCTTATTCAAATCTGTTATTGAGCACATTCCAGCTCCTCAAGGGGAGATAGAAGCACCATTTCAAATGATAGTTACTACTATTGAATATAATGATTATGTAGGAAGAATGGCTATTGGTAAGGTTAATCGTGGAGAGGTTAAAAAGGGTGAGAAGGTAGCAATCTGTAAACAGGATGAAAGTATAGAGTATAAAAGTATCACCAAAATCTTTACCTACCAAGGATTAGGTAAGGAAGAGGTTGAAGGTGCTAAGATGGGAGATATTATTGCTCTTGCTGGAACTGAGGATATCAATATTGGTGAGACCATTGCCGATGCTGAGAATCCAGAGGCTCTACCTTTTATTACTATAGAGGAGCCAACTGTAACTATGACCTTTACAACCAATGACAGTCCTTTATCTGGACAGGAAGGGGATTATGTTACTTCTCGTCAATTAAAGGATAGATTATTCAAAGAATTAGAGAAGAATGTTGCTTTAAGAGTAGAGGAGCTAAGCCCTGATACCTTTAAAGTCTCAGGTAGAGGTGAGCTACACTTATCTATTTTAATTGAGACTATGCGACGGGAAGGCTATGAATTACAGGTATCTAAGCCAGAAGCTATCATTAAGGAGATAGATGGACAGAAGATGGAACCAATTGAGGAGGTTACTATCGATGTGCCAGAAGAGTTTATGGGTACTATCATTGAAGAGTTAGGAAAGCGTAAAGGTGAGATGAAGAATATGACCCATCTAAGTCAAACTAGAATTAGATTGACCTTTGAAATTCCTGCTCGTGGATTGATTGGCTTTAGGTCTGAATTTTTGACTAAGACCAAAGGTGAAGGGATTTTAAATAGTACTTTCTCCCACTATGATAATTATCGGGGAGATATGACTACTCGTAGAAATGGTTCTATAGTAGCAGATAGAGCAGGAGAAGCAACCCGCTATGGAATTTTCAATGCTCAAGATCGTGGTACTATCTTTGTGGATCCAGGAACTAAGATTTACGCTGGAATGATCGTGGGTTCAAACTCTAGAGAACAAGATTTGGATGTAAATATCTGTAAAGAGAAGAAGCTTGATAATATGAGATCTTCTGGTTCTGATGAGGCAATTATGCTTACACCAGCTACCAAATTTAGCTTAGAAGAGGCATTAGAGTATATTACAAGTGAGGAGCTTGTTGAGGTTACTCCAATCAATATTAGATTAAGAAAAAAGATTTTGGATAAGAAAAGACGTATCAAATCTAAAAAGTAGTGAGCATGATATTGTATAATGTGTAGGGGTAGATATTCTATTTACCCTTGCTTTTAATAAAGTTATTATTTTCACATAAGAATATAAGTAGTTAAGGATTGAGGAGGAATAAATCAAATGAGATTATCAGCACGTGTTCAAGGAATTGCAAACTCTCCTACATTAGCAATCACTGCTAAAGCAAAGGCTTTAAAAGAAGAAGGAAGAGAGATTATTAGTTTAGGAGCAGGGGAACCTGACTTTGAAACTCCTGCACATGTGAAAGAGGCTGCTATTAAAGCTATTGAAGAAGGCTTTACTACATATACAGCTACTGTGGGTATTCAAGAGTTGAGGGAGGCAATCTGTAGTAGTTGTAAGGCAGAGAGAGGATTAGAGTATACTAGCGATCAAGTAATTGTTTCTAGTGGGGCAAAAAGTTCATTATTTAATGCTATTCAAGCACTAGTAGATGAGGGTGATGAGGTCATATTACCTGCTCCTTACTGGGTTAGTTATCCTGAACAGATTAAGTTTGCTGGAGGAAACCCTGTAGTAGTAGAGACTTCTGAGGATAATAAATTTAAGATGACTGTCGCAGAATTTAAGGCTGCTATTACTGATAAGACTAAATTAGTGATTATAAATAGTCCATCTAATCCTACAGGGGCTGTCTATACTAAAGATGAGTTAGAAGGGATTGCTCAAATAGCTGTGGAGAAAGATATTTTTATAATCTCTGATGAGATCTATCGGAAGGTAAGTTATAATCAAGATGTAGTCAGTATTGCTACTTTAGGTGAAGAGGTAAAAGAAAGAACTATTATTATTGATGGTGTTTCTAAGGCTTATGCAATGACTGGCTGGAGAATAGGTTACGCTATTGGACCTAAAGAGGTGATTAAAGCTATGGGTAGATTACAAAGCCATAGTACCTCTAATGCCAATTCAATTGCTCAAAAGGCGAGTTTAGCTGCAATTGCTGGAACTCAAGAACCTACTCATGAGATGGTAGAGGCTTTTAAAGCAAGAAGAGATATAATTACTGATGGAATAAATAATATCAAAGGTTTAAAAGTTGGAAGACCAGAAGGCTCATTTTATATCTTTGTAAACGTTAAAGAATTATTAGGAAAAGAGATTAAGGATGACTATCAATTAGTAGAGATGTTACTAGAAGAGGCTGGGGTAGCTACAGTACCAGGTTCAGCCTTTGGGATGGCTGGATATATCAGATTGTCTTATGCGACTAGTGAAGCTGAAATTAATGAAGCGATTAAGAGAATTGCTAAATTTGTAGGGTAATATACTTGTAGGGAGCATGGGAAATTATGCTCCCTATTTCTCTTCAATTATCTTAAAGGATATAATCGCATTAGGCTGAATTATAATCCAGAGGAAATTAAGTTTATAACTCTTCTTCTCTACTATAATTATTCTACCATCAAGGGTCTCTGCTAATAATTTACCATCTACCTTTGAGATATCTCTACCTATTAAACTCTTTAATATCTCAAAGATATCCTTCTTCAGCTCCTGCTTAATATGCTTATCTATCTTATTTTCTATCTCTATAGTTAAATCTTGAATTACCTTCCTTCTTTCTTCTGCCAAGCTCTCTTCTAGTTTATCTAAGGTGGTCTGTTGGCTTTCTATCTCTGATAATAATTCCTCCCTCTCAAAGATAAGTTGGTCTAATTGGGGTCCAACGAGTAAATTAAGTATAGTTATCCCTGTAATCATTCCTAAGAGAAAGGATGCAAATAAACGTAAAATATCATTCTTGGTCAAAGTTAGGAAATTAAAACTCAATTTAATTTCCTCCAGTTAAGACAGAGATAATCCAGATACCTAGTTGTGCTCCTAGAAAGGCAACAGTCAAAATGATAAATTGTTTAAATATTACGATAATTTTTCCTTCAAAGACTCCACCTTCAATCATCCGTAAGTAGGAGAAGCTTCCTCCCATAGCTGTGACCACAGCCCATAGTTTAATCTCTTGTGATAGTTGTGACATTACTTTGATAGGGGATTGCTTTGCTAAGGTAGCCCCTATACTCCCTAGTATAGAGCCTCCTAGTACAACTCCCAAAGATACAAAAAAGACTAAGATTAACCTTTCCATTTTATCACCCACACTAATTTAATTGATAGTTGTTAATTAACAATCTACAATTAATAATTTTTAATATACTCAAATTTAAACCGTACAATATACTTATTTTACTTATAAATTAATTATACCTTATCGATTAATAAGGAGGATAAAAGGGGATCAATCGGGAAATAATAAAATATTAGATTTTAAGAAATTTTCATAGCATTATTAAAATATTTGTGGAGTTTATTATTTAGAATAAGGAGCATATTATAAAGTTTTTAGCTTTAAAAAGCAGATAAATTCTTAGGTTTCGCCTAATGGCGAGTTACCTTTTTTCTTGATGAAAAAGTAACCAAACCTACAGGTTCATAAATTTATTACGGAAGGTTTTTAGTAAAAACCTGTAGGGAACCTTCCGTGGCAAAAACAGCCCAATCAAGAAGAAAATATACCTGCGAGTCTAACCTACGGGTTTAAAAAGCAAACCTTTCGTGGTAAACCCGATCAAGACTCTCCGTGGCAGAGCCTACTCACTACGCAATCAACATTTATTGAGGTTAAAAATTTGAGAGTTCTAATTCAGAGACTACCTTTAATCCTATTATTTTTTAGAATGCTTGCTTCATTCAAACATTAATTTTCTTCGATTTAAAACCTTTTTAATTCTCAATCTTATATTTTCAATTTTAATTCAAGGAGGTGTAATTCATGGAACAATTTGTTCATTTACATCTACATACAGAGTATAGTCTCTTAGATGGTGCTGTTAGAATCAAGGATTTAGTTAGAAAGGCAAAGGAGTACAATATGCCTGCTATTGCGATGACCGATCATGGAGTAATGTATGGAGCTGTGGATTTTTATCGGCAGGCGAAAAAAGAAGGTATTAAACCGATTATTGGTTGTGAGGTTTATGTTGCTGATAACCATTTGAAGAAAGATGTAAATAATAGAAGGCTAGCTCATTTGGTATTATTGGCAGAGAATAATCAAGGCTATCAAAACTTACTGAAGTTAGTTTCATTATCTTATTTACAGGGGTTTTATTATAAGCCGAGGGTTGATAAGAACCTCTTGCGTGATTATAGTGAAGGGATTATCTGCTTAAGTAGCTGTCTAGCAGGAGAGTTAGCTACTTTATTGCGAAATAATCAGAAGGATAGAGCCAAAGAAGTGGCATTACAATACCAGCGGATCTTTGGAGAAGGGAACTTTTTCTTAGAATTACAAGACCATGGTCTTGCTGATCAGCATTTAATAAATAAAGGATTGGTGGAATTAAGCCAAGAGCTAGAGATTTCTCTTGTGGCAACTAATGATGTCCATTATCTAAATCAAGAGGATAATAAATTACATGATCTACTCTTATGTATCCAGACAGGTAAGGATGTTGATGATAAGAATAGAATGAAGTTCCCTAATGACCAATTTTACTTTAAACCGGCAGAAGAGATGCTGGAAATATTTAAGGATTATCCAACAGCTATTGAGAATACAGTTAAGATTGCTAAGCGCTGTAATGTGGAGTTAGATTTTGACCAAATTCTATTACCCCATTATGAGGTACCAGAAGGGGAGAGTTTAGAGTCTTATTTACGAAAACTTGCTTATGAGGGCTTAGAGAATAAGTATGATGAAGTAACAGCAGAGATTGAAGAGAGATTAGAATATGAGTTAGATGTGATCAATGAGATGGGATATCCTGCTTATTTTCTAATCGTTAGGGATTTTATCAAGTATGCTAAGGATAATGAGATTATTGTAGGTCCTGGACGAGGAAGTGCTGCTTCCAGTATAGTCTCTTATCTACTTGATATTACAGAGATTGATCCCTTAGAGTATAATTTATTATTTGAACGTTTTTTGAATCCTGCTCGTATTTCAATGCCGGATATTGACATTGATTTCTGTTACGAGCGGCGTGATGAGGTAATAGATTATGTAGTTAAAAAATATGGACAAGATAGGGTGGCACAGATTATTACTTTTGGAACGATGGCAGCTAAGGGAGCTATACGGGATGTTTCTAGGGCTTTAGGTGTATCCTATGATAAAGGTGATAAGGTGGCTAAGGCTATTCCTAATTCTTTAGGAATTACAATTGATAAGGCATTAAATGAGTCAGAAGAGTTGAGGAATTTATATCATAAAGACTATCAAGTCAAAGAGGTTATAGATTACTCTAAAAAGATTGAAGGATTGACCCGTCATGCCTCTACCCATGCAGCGGGGGTGATTATTACCAAAGATGATATTACCAATTACACTCCACTTTATCAGAGTAAAGGTGAAGTTACTACCCAATATCCAATGGGAGATTTAGAAGCTTTAGGTCTATTGAAGATGGACTTTTTAGGGTTGAGAACATTGACGGTAATTAACAAGACCTTAGCCTTGATTAAAGAGACTCAAGGGGTAGAGCTAGAATTATCGGAAATTCCCTTTGATGATAAGAGAGTATTTAAGATGCTAAGTACTGGTGATAGTTTGGGCATATTCCAGTTAGAGAGTGATGGAATGAGACGCTTAATTGCCAAGCTAGAGCCTGAGGAGATTGAGGATATTATAGCTCTACTTGCTTTATATCGACCAGGACCTCTAGGAAGTGGAATGGTAGATGATTATATTGCTAGACGTCACGGAAGAGAAGAGATTGAATATCCTCATGAAGATTTGAGAGAAATATTAGAGCCAACCTATGGTGTTATCTTATATCAAGAGCAGGTAATGCAGATAGCCCAAAAGATTGCAGGGTATTCTCTAGGAGAAGCTGATTTACTTAGAAGAGCAATGGGTAAGAAGAAGCCTGAAGAGATGAAGAAGCATTATGAGATATTTATAAATGGTAATGAGACGGTAGAAGGGGCTATCAATCGAGGATATAGCCAAGAGCTAGCTGAAGAGCTATTTGAGTTGATTGAATATTTCAGTGGTTATGGCTTTAACAAGGCCCATAGTACAGCTTATGCTTATATCTCATATCAGACAGCTTATTTTAAGACCCATTACCCAGTAGAATTTATGGCTGCCTTAATGAGTAGTGTAATTGGTAATAGTGATAAGATAGCAGAGTATATTTCAGAGTTAGAGGCAATGGGGATTGACATTCTTCCTCCAGATGTCAATTACAGTAGAATCGATTTTACTGTAGAAGGAGGAAAGATTCGTTTTGGATTGGCAGGTATTAAAAATGTAGGTTCTAAGGCTATTGAGGCAATTATTGAAGCAAGAGAAGAGAAGAGATTTGAAGATTTAAAGGATTTCTGTGAGCGAGTTAACTTATCTAGAGTTAATCATAGGGTGATAGAGAGTTTGATTAAGGCAGGTGCTTTTGATTCTTTAGATTTATATCGCTCCCAGCTTTTAGAGATATTAGAAGATGTCTTTACCCAGGCTCAGCAGGTACAGAAACAGAAGAGTAATGGGCAGACCAGTTTTTTAGATATCTTCAATGAAGATGAATTTATGGATGATAGGATAGATATACCTAAGATAGATGAGTTTGATTCAAGGAGACTATTAGCCTTAGAAAAAGAGATGTTAGGGTTTTATCTAACGGGACATCCTATTAAGGATTATCTACCTAAGATAAAGGCAAAGAGGACTTTAGATAGTAGAAAATCTGGAAAATTTAAAGAAAAGGTTATCCTAGGAGGATTAATCACTGCTAATCGCGAAATATTAACTAGGAATCATAAAAAGATGTCCTTTATGACTTTAGAAGATGAATTTGGAGAGATTGAAGTCATTGTCTTCCCAAATGTCTATGAAAATTATCAAGAGTATATTTTAGAAGATGATGTTATCTTGGTTGAGGGTAAATTAAATGAAGAAGGTAAGATTATTGCAAGTAGATTAGCTGATATAGAAGAGGACTTTCTTCAAGAGAATCAGAACAATTCTACTAAGAAAGAGGTTCTCCATATTCAATTAGAGACATTAGAGGAAGATATATTAGAGAAGCTAAAGGATATACTATCAAGACATAAAGGTGATAGCAAAGTTTATCTACATTTACTTATTGAGGGTAAGAGAGTGATTGTTAAATTATCTTCTGTTTATAAAGCTAAGATAAATCAGAGGCTAGAGAAGGATCTGGGGCAGTTAGAAGTAAGATATTCTATTATTAATAATTAAACAAAGATAGTTATCAATCTAATAATAAATGAGCTAGATTTATAAAAAAGTATAACCAATTTAAATTTAGTATCATATAATATATGTATAAATTAAAAAGGGGGAGAATATATGAGAGATATAATTATAGAAAAATTGGAAGAAAGAGGAGTTCAAATAAAAGAGATTGCAGAGATTGTCTATGCCCTACAAAAGCCTTATAGTGAGAATTTAAACATAGAGGAATGTTTAGAATCTGTTCATAGCGTTTTAGAAAAAAGAGAGGTACAATATACTCTATTGACAGGAATAGCGTTAGATAAATTAACAGAAGAAGGTAAAGTAGAAGAGCCTTTAGCTAGTATTATTAAAAGGGATGAGCCCTTGTATGGAGTCGATGAGAGTTTGGCTTTAGCTATTGCTAATATCTATGGAACTATAGGCTTTACCAGCTTTGGATACTTAGATAAGAATAAATTTGGAGCAATGGAGAGATTGGATACAAGTAAGGATAGGGTTAATACATTCTTGGATGATTTAGTAGCAGGTATTGCTTCAGCAGCATCAGCTAGAATTGCCCATCAAAAGAGAAATGAGCAAGAAAAGGAAGCAGAGAAAGAGGTATCATAAAATTATATAGTGATTCATATTAATTTATATAGCTATTAGCTAATGTGCAATTGTTTGAAGGGAGTGGGAAGATGGATTATTATCAGATTGTTGCTACAGTTAGAGGAACAGTAAGTTATAGATTGAGGTATATATTTAATTATCATAAACTAGATTATTCGATTAAAGTAGTTAAACAGAGTGATGGGCGCAAGTTAGAATTTGCTACAATCGTACCTAAAGGGCAGAAAGAAAAAATATTACAATTGATTAAGGAAAGTAGTCTTGACCCAGTGATTGTAATCAGTCCAGTATTAGAGTATAATAATCCAGTTAGAAATAAACTGGTTAGAGATATCACTCTAGCTCCCACTGCTAGTGTTAGTTCGTTATCAGAGCTCTATGATGGTGTAGAGGTAGGTTCTATGAGTCAAATTGTGGGTAATGCTATCTTGCAAGAGGATGTTAAGATTGGAGAAGGTACCTTTATAGGTAGTGGTGTAGTTGTCAGAGGTCATACAGCTATCGGCAATAACTGCCACATTGGTACAGGTGCTATTATAGGAAATAATGTTACAATTGGTGATAATGTAACTATTGAAGAGAATGTGACAATTAGGGCTAATGTATCTATAGGAGATAATGTTTCTATCGGTACAGCAGCTAATATTGAGAGTAATGTTCAGATTAAAGATGGTGTGAGGATAGGACCTATGTCTCGTATCTTTAATGTTGGTCGCAAGAAAGTAGAAATAGAATCTGATGAAGATAGACAAGTTATTTATACTATTATAGATTCAGGAACCTTTATTGGTAGTGGAGCTATTGTAGGTGGAAAAATTGGCTCCAAAGTTATGATTGGATCTAACTCTGTTGTTCATACAGCTACAGTCTCTGATGGAGCAACTGTTGGTTCTGGGGCAACTGTACCTTATGGTAGGGTTGTGGATGAGGGGGTTACTGTGATAGGTTCACCTGCTAAACCAATAGATGAGTATAAAGCTGAGAAACGTTTGTTGAAGTTTTTACAGGAGAAGTATAAGGATGAGCTTAATTACATATAGTCCAGATATTAAGTCTCCTCAACATGAGGAGCTTTAATTTTATATTTTTTTAATTTTTAGTTATGAAGTGAATTTTAAGATGGATAATGCTATACTTTTTTAATTGATAGTTAAGGTTTTAAATGGAGAAAATTATTATTTAAACTAAGTAAAAATTAAACAAAGATTTAGAACATAATAAAATTTTAGTTATATAGTCTAATTGATGCTAGTATTTATTACTTTAATTGCTGAGTGAGCTGGTTTTGCCACGGAAGGTTCCCTACAGGTTTTTACTAAAAACCTTCCGTAATAAATTTATGAGCCTATAGGTTTAGTTATTTTTTCTCCCTAAAGAAGTACTCTTGTGGTGAAATCTGATAATTTTATCTAATTTTAAAAGTGAAACTATTGAAATACATTGGTTTTTTAAATATTTTCTAAAACATATTGTTAGTATAATAATTTTTTAAATAGGTTATTTATCTAAAATATTAGCTATAAAATTATAGTATAGAGTTAATGATAAAAGATAGAGGTGAAATTATGAATGATTTTTGGCAACTAGTAATAAAGGGGATTCCTATTGGGATTTCAAATACCTTACCAGGAATTAGTGGTGGAACCATAGCTTTAATCTTGAATATATATGAGAAATTAATTAATGGAATTAAGAGAATTAATTTTAAAATTTTGATACCGGTTGGTTTAGGGGCAGTAATAGGAGTTCTATTTGGTTCTAAGGTTATTACTGGCTTGTTAGAAAGTGATTATCGGGGGTTTCTGGTTGCTTTCTTATTGGGATTGATCTTTGCCTCTAGCAAAGTAACTGCTAAGGAAGTAGAGAAGTTTAATCTAAAAACTATTGCTCTGGCACTTTTGGGTTTAGGTCTTGCTTATAGATATTCAATAGATATCGATTCAGCACAAGCTATGCAAGAGGCAAATCTATTTAAGTTCTTCTGGGGTGGAGCTATTGGTAGTGTAGCAATGATATTGCCTGGAGTTAGTGGTGGAACAATTTTAATTATGTTGGGGTTATATCAAGGGGTTTTACAGGCAATTACTACCCTTGATTTACCTATAATAATCTTCTTTGGATTTGGAGTTGTGGCAGGGTTACTGAGTTTCTCTTGGATTTTATCCTATTTATTAGAGCACTATAATTCTCTGCTGATGGCATTTTTAACAGGTTTAATTTTGGGATCGATGAGAAGTGTTATTCCAAACCAGATTGGTTTTTTAGAGATTATCGGATTTGTTTTAGGAGTTCTACTTATTTTATGGCTGGATAAGAGAGAGGAGTAATTATTGGGTTTATTTAACAGTTTTAAATTTTTTGAATATAACATTATAGTTAAAGATACTTTGAATCTAATATTGACACATGTAATAAATTTGTATATCATAGTATTAACTAAGTGTTTTCATTAAGGAGGCAACAATGAATATACCAAAAAGTGAAGAATATATAGTAATTAAAGCTTTAGAGGATGGGGTTACTATTATCGGTTTGACTCGTGGGCAGCAGACCAAATTCCATCATACAGAAAAGTTAGATGCTGGTGAAGTAATGGTTGCTCAATTTACAGAGCATACATCTGCAATTAAGATTAGAGGAAAAGCCGAGCTTATGACAAAACATGGTAGTGTTGAGTCTGAGTGAGTAGGAAAAATTTGGCCGGGAATTTTTCCACTACGAAGAGTTCGAAGAAGTTGAAGGGGACTTAATACTGAGAAAAGCAGAATTTATAATTAAAAAGTTTTTCTTAAATAAAGCTTTATAAAGTATTGAGAAAAATTCGGTCGGGAATTTTTCTTCTACACTTTATTTCTCCACTAGATCGAGTCTGCAAGACTCGAAGGGACTTAATAGCGAGAAAGGCACAATCTATAGTTAGAGAGCTTTTAGTATAGAGATTAGAGAATATTAGTTAAAACTGAATATAATTAGCTGAGAAGAGTAGAGTTGAGATGAGTTGAGAGTTAGTTTAGCCAAGGGGTAAGTATATCTGTATCTAATTACAGGTATTATTATATATTCCAAGGTCATCAGACTTTAGTCTGGTGGCCTTTTTTGTTTATTATCAATATTTTAAAGAGGAGATGAGTCAAGATGAGTAGAGATAAGAAGAAGGTGAGATTGAATGTACTATCCAGCTAAGGAAGAGTTTTTAAAGCTAAGTGAAGATGCCAATATAATTCCTGTCTATAAAGAGATAGTTGCAGATATGGAGACCCCAGTATCTGCTTTTAAGAAGTTAAAGGGTGAAGGTTACTCTTATCTATTAGAGAGTGTAGAACAGGGGCAGAAGATAGGGCGCTATTCCTTTATTGGGATTGATTATCATGCTATAGTCAGCTCCAAGGATGGTAAATTAGTAATTAAGGATAACTTTGGAAAGGTATTAAAGAGTAAAAATACAGATAATCCATTGCAAGATTTAAAGGGTATCTTATCTGAGTACCAATCGGTACAGGTTGAAGGCTTGCCCCTATTTTATGGTGGTGCTGTTGGGTATTTAGGTTATGATGTCGTTAAATATTTTGAGAGCATACCTCAAGATAATAAGGATGATTTGGCTTTACCAGAGATGAACTTTATCTTAAGTGATACCTTAGTAATCTTTGATCATCTACATCATAGTATCAAAGTGGTTACTAATGTTAAAGTAAGTGACGACCTTGAAAGTGATTACAAATTAGCTAAGGAGAAGATAGATGAGATAATTACTAAGCTAGATAGTCCTCTAAAGGAAGAGAGTAGACCAGAGGTTAAAGCAAAGGAATTGAAGTTTAAATCTAATATCAGCAAAGAAGAATTTATGAAGAATGTAGATAAAGCTAAAGATTATATTAGAGAAGGGGATATCTTTCAAGTTGTTCTCTCGCAACGTTTAGAGGTGTCTATAACTGCTCAATCCTTTGATATCTATCGTCAGCTAAGGAGGGTGAATCCATCACCTTATATGTATTATTTAGATTTTGTTGATTTTGAGATTGTTGGTTCTTCACCAGAGCTTTTAGTAAGGGTAGAAGATGGAGTTATTGAGAATAGACCGATTGCTGGAACTCGTAAGAGAGGAAAAGACAGCCAAGAGGATAAAGAGTTGGCTCAAGACTTATTAGGTGATGAGAAGGAGAGGGCAGAGCATATTATGCTAGTAGATTTAGGGCGTAATGATATTGGGAAGGTCAGTGAATATGGTAGTGTAGAGGTAAGTAGGCTGATGGAGATTGAGTACTATTCCCATGTAATGCATATCGTCTCTGATGTTCAAGGTAAATTAAAGGCTCATGAGGATATCTATTCAGGATTACAATCTTGTTTTCCAGCAGGAACTTTATCAGGTGCTCCTAAGATTAGGGCGATGGAGATTATTGATGAACTAGAAAATACTCGTAGAGGTCCTTATGGAGGTAGTATTGGTTACTTTGGTTATTCTGGAAACTTAGACAGTTGTATTACTATTAGAACTATGGTTATTAAGGATAATAAGGCATATCTGCAAGCAGGTGCTGGTATTGTAGCAGATTCCGATCCAGAATTTGAATACCAAGAGACTTTAAATAAAGCACAGGCATTATTGGAAGCTGTAAAGTTAGCTGAAGGGGGTGTCTGCTAATGATTTTAGTAATTGATAATTATGATTCTTTTACTTATAACTTAGTACAGTTGATTGGGGATATGAACCATGAGATTGAAGTTATAAGAAATGACAAGATTACTGTAGATGAGATTAGAGAGTTAAGACCAGAGAAGATAATCATCTCACCAGGACCAGGTAGACCAGAGGATGCAGGCATATCTTTAGACTTGGTTAGAGAGTTGGCAGGAGAGATACCGATTTTAGGAATCTGTCTAGGTCATCAGACTATGGGAGCAGCTTTTGGAGCTAAGATAATCAAGGCACCAGAGTTGATTCATGGTAAAGTATCTAAAATAATTAACAAAGATAAAGGGATTTTAGCAGGAGTAGGAGATTTTGAAGCAACTCGTTATCATTCTTTAATTGTTGATAGAGATACCTTAGCTGATAATTTTGAAATTACTGCTGAGACTGAAGATGGAATAATCATGGCAATTGAGGATAAAGAGAAGGGATTATATGGACTACAGTTCCATCCTGAATCGATAATGAGTAAGACAGGTACGGAGATTGTCAGTAATTTTTTAGCAGTGAAGAGAGTTTGATAAAGGTTATTGTTTTACTCGTTACTGAACTTAAAAGGAGGATAAGCAGAGATGAGAAGAGTAATCAACAAGGTGATAAATGGAGATAATCTATCAATTGAGGAGAGTAGAGATGCTATGGAAGCTATTATGATTGGTGAGGCTACTTCTGCTCAGATAGCCAGCTTTATTACAGCTTTGAGAATGAAGGGCGAGACGATTGAGGAGATAACAGGGGCAGCATTGGTGATGAGAGAGAAGGCCTCTAAAATAGAGACCAACCAGGATGTATTAGTAGATGTCTGTGGCACTGGTGGAGATAAGCTGAATACTTTTAATATCTCAACTACTACTGCCTTTGTAGTGGCAGCAGCAGGGGTAGCTGTGGCTAAACATGGTAACCGTTCAGTCTCTAGTAAGAGTGGAAGTGCTGACTTATTGGAGAGATTAGGGGTCAATCTCAATCTGTCACCAGCTCAAGTAGGAAGTTGCATTGATGAGATTGGAATAGGATTTATGTATGCACCAGTTTTCCATCAAGCAATGAAGTATGCTATTGGACCAAGAAAAGAGATAGGAGCAAGAACAATTTTTAATCTCTTAGGTCCTTTGACCAACCCTGCTGAAGCAGGAGTACAGTTACTAGGAGTTTATAGTTCTGAATTAACAGAGCCGATTGCTTATGTGCTGAAGAATTTAGGAGTGAAGTCAGCCTTTGTAGTCCATGGAATGGTTGGTTTAGATGAATTATCAACGGTGGGAGAGACTAAAGTTAGTCAACTTAAAGATGATGAAGTAAAGACTTATAATCTCCATCCAAGAGAGTTAGGATTAGAAGAAGCTACTATAGAGGATTTAGCAGGAGGAAACCCTGAAGAGAACGCAGAGATTACTTTAGATATTCTAAAGGGTAAAGCTG
The DNA here is from genome assembly GCF_001693735.1 of Orenia metallireducens. Classification (GTDB taxonomy): domain Bacteria; phylum Bacillota; class Halanaerobiia; order Halobacteroidales; family Halobacteroidaceae; genus Orenia; species Orenia metallireducens. The sequence continues at coordinate 248,432 of NZ_LWDV01000010.1, read as the reverse complement.
GTAAGAAGAGGGATATTGTAATCTTAAATGTAGCAGCAGCTTTAGTAGCAGTAGATAAAGCTGAGAGTCTAGTTGAGGGTGTAGAGCTAGCTGCTCAAATAATAGATGAAGGTTTGGCTTTGAAGAAGTTAGAAGAGCTAGTTGAAGTAAGTAATAGATTAGCTAAGGAGGTAAGTTGAGTTGATTTTAGATAAGATAGTTGAACATAAAAAACTAGAAGTAAAGCAGCAGAAGAGAGAAGTGAGCTTAGCAGAGTTAAAGGAGAAGATTGCTACTTTAGAAGATACTAGAGATTTTAAAGGTGCCTTAGAGGCTGAAGGGATGAGCTTGATTGCTGAAATCAAGAAGGCTTCACCATCTAAAGGGGTAATACGAGAAAGCTTTAATCCCATTGCTATTGCTAAGGAATATCAGCAGGCAGGAGCTAAGGTCTTATCGGTCTTAACTGATGAAGAGTTCTTTCAAGGTAAATTAGATTATTTAACAGAGGTAAAAGTAGAGGTTGATTTACCTTTATTAAGAAAAGACTTTATCATTGACCCTTATCAGATTTATCAAGCTAGAGCCTGTGGTGCTGATGCTATCTTATTGATTGTAGCTATTTTAAATCAGGAAGAGTTAAGGGAGTACTTAGCTTTAGCAAAATCATTAGGATTGGGTATTCTGGTAGAGGTTCATAATAGAAAGGAATTGACCCTTGCTTTACAGGAAGATTGTGATATAATTGGAATTAATAATCGGAATTTGAGGGTCTTTGAGGTTGACTTAGCGACAACCTTAGGATTAAAGAGATTGATTCCTAATGATAAGGTAGTTGTTAGTGAAAGTGGGATTAAGACTAGAAATGATGTAGAGTTACTGGCTACCCATGGGATTGATGGTATTCTGGTAGGAGAAGCACTGATGAGAAGCACTAATATCTCTACTAAGATAAGTGAGTTAGTAGGATGACAAAGATTAAAATCTGTGGAATTACTAATTTAGCTGATGCTAAGTTAGCGGTAGAGTATGGAGCTGATTATTTAGGATTTATCTTTGCTAAGAGTCCTAGACAGGTTAGTCCTGATGAAGTAAAGGAGATTATTGAGCAGCTACCAGAGAAGATTAAGAAGGTGGGGGTTTTTGCTAACCAGTCTTTAGAAGAGGTACAAGGGATAATTAGTAGATGTTCATTAGATTATCTACAGCTTCATGGTGATGAAAGTCCAGAATATTGTCAAGAGTTTCATTTACCAGTTATCAAGGCTTTTAGAGTCAAAGATGAGAGCTATTTAGAGCGATTAAAGGAGTATCAGGTCGATAAATATCTACTTGATGCTTATCATCCCAATAAACTAGGAGGAGTAGGTAAGATCTTTAATTGGGAGCTTGCTAAATTAGCTAAAGAATATGGGGATATTATCATTGCTGGTGGTTTAAATCCTGCTAATGTTAACCAAGCAATAGATTCAGTTACTCCTTATGGGGTAGATGTTAGTAGTGGAGTTGAAGCCCAAGCAGGAGTCAAGGATAAGAAGAGATTAGAAGAGTTTATTAGAAGAGTAAAAAAGCAAGAGTGTGGGGTGTGAGTGTGATTTCAAAATGAAACTTTAGATAGATATTAAGACAGTAACGAGTAATGAGTGACAAGTGACGAAAAGAGATTCTTACTCATTACCCGTTACTCGTTACTGATTACTAAAATTTAGATACCTATTAAGTTTCACTTTAGACGTAGAATTTCATCCTCATACAGACACTTATAATAAAAAATAATTAGAGGAGATGAGAAGAGATGAGTGTAGAGTTAAAGAGTCAAAGAAGAGGTCAGTTTGGTGAATTTGGTGGTAAGTATGTACCAGAGTTGGTGATTGCAGCCTTAGATGAGTTGGATGAAGCTTATGCTAACTATAAGGATGATCCAGAATTTCAAGAGGAATTGAACTATTATTTAAAGCAGTATGTAGGGAGAGCTAATCCCCTATATTATGCAGAACGTTTGACTGAAAAACTAGGTGGAGCAAAGGTCTATCTAAAACGTGAAGACCTTAATCATACTGGGGCCCATAAGATTAATAATGCTTTGGGTCAAGTTCTTTTGGCTAAACGGATGGGCAAGAAGAGAATCATAGCTGAAACGGGAGCAGGGCAACATGGTGTAGCTACGGCTACTGTAGCAGCAATGTTTGGGATGGAATGTGAAGTCTTTATGGGAGCAGAGGATGTGGAGCGTCAAGCCTTAAATGTATTTAGGATGAAGCTCTTAGGTGCAAAGGTAACTCCAGTAACAGAAGGAACAGCTACCTTAAGCGATGCTATAGATGTTGCCTTTAGAAATTGGGTAGAGAGAATAGAAGATACCTTCTATTTATTTGGGACAGCAGCAGGTCCTCATCCTTATCCAACAATAGTTCGTGATTTCCAATCGATAATTGGTCAAGAAGTTAAAGAACAGATTTTAGAAGCAGAGAATAAGCTACCTGATTATTTAGTGGCTTGTGTTGGTGGAGGAAGTAATGCGATTGGATTATTCTATCCTTTTATTGAAGATAAGGATGTTAAGATAGTTGGTGTAGAAGCAGCTGGACTTGGTGTAGATACTGATAAGCATGCTGCTACCTTAACTAAAGGTACTAAAGGTATTATTCATGGTGTTAAGACTTATGTTTTACAGGATGAATATGGTCAGATTTTACCTGCATACTCTATCTCGGCAGGATTGGACTATCCAGGTGTAGGTCCAGAACATAGTTATCTTAAGGATATTAATCGAGCTGAGTATGTATCAGTTACCGATAGTGAAGCTTTAGAAGCCTTTCAATTATTATCTAAATTAGAAGGAATTATTCCAGCCTTAGAGAGTTCCCATGCTGTTGCTTATGCTTTAAAATTGGCAAAAGAGCTTGAGCAAGATCAGGTTATAGTTGTAAACCTTTCTGGTCGTGGTGATAAAGATGTATATACTGTAGCAGGTAATTTAGGAATTGAGCTATAAATGTGTGCAGTGAAAATTAAATATGGGTCAGTTGTTCCCTGGGGTAGAACCTTTGAAGAATATGTGGATATGTTTAATTTAACTGAAGCAGATTTGGATAAATTTATTCTAGGCTGTGCTGATGGTCCAGCAAGCTTTAATTATACTATGAAAGAAAAAGGGAAAGAAATGATATCGATTGATCCTATTTATCACTTTACTAAGGATGATATTTTAAAGCGAATTAGTGAAAATTACCAAGATGTAATAAATCAGACTAAGCAGAATAAGGATAAATTTATTTGGACTAAAATAAAAGATGTAGAAGATTTGGGCAGAATCAGAATGTTAGCGATGGAAAAATTTTTAGCAGATTATGATCTTGGAAAGCAAGAAAATAGATATCTTTATGCCATGTTACCAAACCTTCCTTTTGAAGATAATCAATTTGATCTAGCCTTATCATCACATTTTTTATTTTTATATAGTGATAATCTATCTTTGAAATTTCATATAGAAGCAATAGATGAGATGTTACGTGTAGCAAGAGAAGTTAGGATTTTTCCCTTGTTAGATTTAAATGGGAGAAAATCATTATATGTAGATAAGGTTATTAACAACTACATTGAAAAGGGTTATTCTGTTGATGAAGTAACAGTGGATTATCAATTTCAAAAAGGTGGCAATACAATGTTAAAAATAGCTCAGAAGAGATAAGAGAAGCATAGTATTTAATTGTTATGATTTTGTTTAATTTATTGGAAGCTAATCTTAATTTTTTAATGTAGATGATTATAGAGTGAAATTTTGATATGGTGTTATAGAGGGATATTGCGACACTTTTTTAAAAAACTTCAGACCCCCTCCAACCTCCCCCTTCTCTAAAGGGGAGGCTAAAGCTCTTTTATTCTCCCCCTTATGAAGGGGGAGTTAGAGGGGGTAAAACTGTCGCAATATACCCATTATGTCTTACTTTAGAATTGGACATCTATAATGAAAATGAATCTAAAATATTAACTTAAAATCAAAATAGGGAGATGAGAAGAGATGAGTGTAGAGTCAAAAGGTAATATCAAAGGGCAATTTGGTGAATTTGGAGGTAAGTATGTACCAGAGTTGATTATTCCAGCTTTAGAAGAGTTAGAAAAGGCTTATGATAAGTATAAGGGTGACTCTGAATTTCAAGAGGAGTTTGATTATTATTTGAAGCAGTATGTAGGGCGAGCTAACCCATTATATTATGCAGAACGTCTAACTAAGAAGCTGGGTGGAGCTAAGATTTACTTAAAACGTGAAGACCTTAATCATATGGGAGCACATAAGATTAACAATGCCTTAGGTCAGGCTCTGTTAGCTAAAAGGATGGGCAAGAAGAGAATCATAGCTGAGACAGGAGCAGGACAACATGGTGTAGCTACGGCTACGGTAGCAGCAATGTTTGGCATGGAATGCGAAATCTTTATGGGAGCAGAGGATGTACAGCGCCAAGCCTTGAATGTATTTAGAATGAAACTCTTAGGTGCTAAAGTAACTCCAGTTACAGATGGTACTCAAACTTTAAGTGATGCTGTAGATGCTGCATTAAGAAACTGGATAGAGAGAATAGATGATACCTTCTATCTATTAGGCTCTGCTGTAGGACCCCATCCATATCCAACAATAGTTCGCGACTTCCAATCAATGATTGGAGAAGAAGCTAAAGAGCAGATTCTTGAGCAAGAGGGAAGATTACCTGATTATCTAGTAGCCTGTGTTGGTGGGGGAAGTAATGCTATAGGATTATTTTATCCATTTATTGGAGATGAGGATGTAGAGATGATTGGAGTAGAAGCGGCTGGACTTGGTGTAGATACTGATAAGCATGCTGCAACAATGGCTAAAGGAAGAAAAGGTGTTATCCACGGATTTAAGACCTATGTATTACAAGATGAAAATGGTCAGATTATGCCTGTCCACTCTATCTCTGCAGGATTAGATTATCCAGGTGTGGGTCCTGAGCATAGTTATCTTAAGGATATTGGTCGGGCTAAATATGTATCTGTTACCGATGATGAAGCTGTAAATGCCTTCCAAGTCCTATGTGAAAGTGAAGGGATCATTCCAGCTTTAGAGAGTTCCCATGCTATAGCTCATGTTCTAAAATTAGCTCCTGAATTAGATCAAGATCAGATTATTGTGATGAATTTATCTGGAAGAGGGGATAAGGATGTATATACTTTGGCAGAAAGACTTGGAGTTGAGTTATAGTGAGCAGAATTGCTACTACTTTTGCTAGTTTACGGGATAAAGGTCAAAAGGCCTTTATTCCATTTTTGATGGCTGGTGACCCTACTTTAGATTTGACTAAAGATTTGGTCTTAGAAGCTGAAAGAAATGGGGCAGATATAATCGAATTAGGAATTCCCTTCTCTAATCCTTTAGCAGATGGACCTACTATTCAAAGGGCAGGAAAGAGAAGTTTGGCTCATAGAACTAACTTAAAGAATATCTTTAATCTAGTTAAAGATATTAGAAATGAGAGTCAAATCCCAATAGTTCTAATGGGATACTTTAATTCCATCTTCAATTATGGCTTAGATAGACTCATTAAAAGCTGTGAAGAGTTTGGCGTAGATGGTCTGATTATTCCTGATCTGCCAATGGGTGAGGATGAGGAGTTAAGAAATTTGAGCAATGGAGTAGATATTATATCACTGGTAGCTTTAAATAGTTCTCCTAAGAGAATTAAAGAGTTGGCTGAGAATTCTCAAGGCTTTATCTATGCAGTAGCTACTTTAGGTACTACAGGAGAGAGAGGAGAGGTCTCTAAAGAGGTTAAGGAAAAAGTAGAGGAGATTAAATCCTTAACCTCCACTCCAGTAGCAGTTGGTTTTGGGATTTCTGAACCTGAGCATGTCAAAGAGGTAGCCAGTTTTGCTGATGGAGTTATTGTTGGTAGTGCCATTATTAAGAGGTTAGAGGAGAATTTAGTGCTGCTTGAAGATGATAAAATAGAACTTATTAAGAAAGTAGCTCAGTTTATAAGTACTTTAATTGGGACTTTAAACTAAACTTAAAAAACTGTTACTGTAATAAACAGTAACAGTTTTTTTTTATTTTATTTGACAAATTAAACTATATTCTGTACAATATTTAGGTAAAGGTAATTATTTCATTTAAAAATATCAAAATACAAATGTTCTTTCTGTTAACTAAAATAGAAAAAAAGGGAATAAGAGGGCAAATTTAGCGAAAGCTAAAGACGCAAAGCTATGGGTCTAAGGATATCTAAGAATATTTATGATTGCCAAGTTGCTGATGATTTTAAATCTATAGGCAACTTATGCCTATAGATTTTTTATTTAGAGGTTATCTATTATTGATTATTTATCTTTAGTAAAAATCTATTACTGTAGATATAAATTTATTGATAAAAATATATAATAGACTATCTTTTATTAAGTCAAATCTTACTTAGGTATATTTTTAGTGAAACAGAGAGAAAAAAATAATTATAGATTTTGATTTTAGAAAGGAGAGGTTTAAAATTAATATTATTGATCAAACTAATAGAACTATACTTTTTGAAGAATTTAATCCTGAAAAATTAGATTTACTTACTATAATAGGAGATGTAAAAGGATTAGATAGTTTAAAGGATGATAAGATTAGTGAGATTAATGAGCACCTTTTAGTAGGAAGCTTTGATGAATTTCTTACTAAGTTCAGTCCTACAATATACTCTTATTATAATGCAGCTAATCAGAAGGTGGTTTATACTGCTATAAAGCCAGAAGGGGTACCTGATAATTGTGTTACAGAAATTAAGCTAGATCAAAATAATGATTTCTTAAAAATGCTATGTACATTAATTGATACTAAGAAAAGTCAAGGTATAAAAAATGTAGATTTCAAATTCGAAAATATTCTTGATATGATTTCTCCAAAGAAGGTAATGGAAGATATTAAACAAGTTAGAAAAGAGATTAATTACTTATATAGTAAATATGAAGCTCTTGATGATGAGGATCCTTCAAAATTAGAATTAGGGGATAAGTTAAATATTAAATTTGAGGAAGCAAGCCAAAATTATAATAATGTTTTAGGTATGTTGCCGTTAGCAATTGAAGATATTAAGACAAGATTATTATTAGGGGAAAGTCAGGAGGATTCTGAGACTCAAACAATAGAAATTGGTGTTCTTACAATGGGTGAAGATGGTGAACTTAAAATATTAGAAGCACCAAAAGAGGAAGAAAAAGCATTAGCAGTGCAAAGTGAGGAACAACGAAATGCTTTGGTAGAAGTTTTTGAAGAAGATTATGAAGCTATAACTGAGGATCCTTCATCATATGTAAAAGATTTAGTATTGAGAACTTTTGCACCAATTTCTGCTCCAACAACTGATATAGATATAGAAAAGGAAGTAAATAACTATAATAATTATTTAGAGTTTTATAAGAATACTAAAGATGACTTCATTAAGGTAGCTAAACCTTTAGTAGAAAAATTACTTGGAGTAAAAATGTATTTTGAGCAATATGATACTCCAAATAGAGGAATGATGCCTAAATTATTAGTCACCAATTGTAAAGTTGATATGACTATAAAAGGTAATAATAGAACTAGATTAGAAACTTTCTTAAATACTGTTAATGCTAAAAATAGCTTTAGTGATACAATCTGGTTTGGAATAGTACCTGCTATAGAAATGAAAACAGATAGTCCAACTAAAGCTAGAAGAATGCGATTTAAAGGGACAAATAAAACAGAATCTAAAAATGGTAATACTATGGAGTCTTTAACTTCTATCTTAGATATAGCTCATAAATATAAAATTCAAATCTTCTTTAATTTTGAAGGGAAAGAAGAGACTACATTTAATGCAATGGCAACTAAAGGAATTGATAATTATATAGATGCTACTTCAGTATTGGTAAATCAAGAATATAGTGAATATGCGATTCCTTGTTTACCTAATTTTACAATAATACCTAAAGATAAGTCAGGTGTAGTCTTAGATAGTAAGATGATTTATGAAGAAAATGGTGCTAGATTATCTAAAGTAGAAGAAGATGTTTTGAAATTATGGTTAGAGGGTGTATATGTAGATGCAGCTTATGTAGCGGCAGGTATAGTATCTGCATACCAATGTCCTGAATATTTAAAAGAGAGATTTAGAGATGTTACTAGAAGTTATCCAGGTGTAAGGTTTGATATAGAAAGTGGAGATAATAGTCTAAAAACTGTAACAACTTTAGCTAAAGAGATTTCTGGATTTACCAATGCAATTAAGAACTCTATTAATAGAAATAATTTTGGTTTTGTCTTCTCTTCTGAAAATGCTCAAGTTAATGGTAAAGTTGTTAAAAAAATAACAGTATATAAGGCTAGAAGTTTATCAATGTTAGAAGATGGCTTTGATTCTATATACAAAACTCTAATGACAACTTATGTTGAAAGAATTTTAAGGTTTGAGACAAGTGACTTTAAACAGGATAAGATCGTAAAATTCTTTAGTAATAATCCAAAAAGTCAAAAGAGTAAATGGCTTAATAGTAAAGGTTATATTAACTCTATTTTACAAGATGGAGATGATATAAATTATAGTATTGACCCAAGAAGTAATACATGCAATTTAGATTTAACATTTAATGGTAATGTGAAGAATCTAGAAGTTAATATTACTAAAAGTACTGCTGATTAAGTAAAGCACTATGCAAACACCATATTTAATGAAATTTCAAATATCTTTTCTAATGAAAAGATTTGAAAGGTTGGTATTAATGCATTTTGTATTAATATAAATTAATTATAATATAAGGAGATGGTAAGAAATGGGATTTAGATTAACTGTTGAAGGGCAAAATGAAACTATTGAGTTGGGGATGGATAATATTACTACAGTAACCTATGAAACTGATACACCAGATGATTCTAATGCTAGGTCAACTGATGTTGGTTCTGTAATGCACATTACAGGAAAAATTATTACGGCTGTAGATGGAGAAGAAGCAGATGACACAATGAAGTTAGCATTATGGTCATTGGTTAGTGCTGAAAAATCTGATGCTTACAGAAATGCTACCTTGGAAGTTATAGCTGCTGATCAGGTAGTTAGAAAGGTTAACTTCCCAAATGCTTTTGTAGTGGATTATATAGAGGAGTTTGGGCATACCGAGGGTGTAGGTACTTTTAGTTTATTTATTAAACAGAAAAAAGATAAGAATGAACTTGTTACAATTGAAGGTGGCTATGCAACTGAATAATGACTATAAAAAGGGGACAACTTTGTTTGTCCCTTTTTATAAATTATATGTCTTAGTAAAAAATTATCAAAGACAATTTACTAAGATGTTGAGTAGAATAAGGAGTTTAATAATGAAAATTAATCAAAAAGAGATAGGGAAGTTAGTTATGAAAGAAATCTTTTATGAAGATGATGATAAATATAAATTAATGAGATTACTCAGATATATTCTAGAGGAATTAGGGTATCAACCTAATGAAGATGGACTAATTAAGATGCAAGAGGATTTGAAAATGAGTTATAAGGATTGATTTTGATCTAAAGGGGTGAGTTACTTTTGTATCTTAAAAGTACTTCTTCTAAAAAATAAATTTCTCATTAAAGTTTGGAAAAATGCTAGTATTTCAGATGTAATTTCTGATGTATTATTATATATATGTATTGATTAGATATTAGGACTATTATTATATTTTGCTTACTTTTCTAAGTTCAAAAGATTTAAAGTGGTAATAGAGTTACAACTTTTTATAATTGTATTGGAATTTTAAATTTTATATAGATAATAGATTAACTAATAATAAGGAGGTGAAGAGGATGAACAATCAAAGAAATAAACGTATTCAGATATTAATAACAGCAGCCGTAGTCTTTTTGGTACCTACAATAGCAGGATATCTGATGTCAACCTTTAGCAAGCATAATGTAGAAGATGTAAGAGCTAAGATAGAAGATTATCTCTATAAAAAATATGGAGAAGAATTTGTAGTAGATAGGATAGGAACAAGAACTAGTAGCGGACAAAAATATTATGAAGCCAGAATATATCCCAAGTCAATAATAGGAACCAATAAAGCAGGTGATTCCTATTACTATGCAAGTGCAAGTACAGATAAGTTATCTTTTGGTAGATTAGGAGGAGTAGGAGATAGTTATAGTTATGTTAATAGAAATATAGATATGGAAAAATATTTAATGCCTAAAGTTAAAGAGGTTTTTGGAGAAAGAGTTCTCTTAAAAGTTGATGTTGCACATGAAGTAACAACAGATGGAAGTTGGTGGGCTGGATATAAATCAGCAAGTTTGGAACAGATGAACAATAAAATCAAAAATGATCCAGAACATAATAGAATGTTATTAGAATTATATATCTATATATTTGACCGAATTGATAATAAAACTGAGAAAGAAGAAAGAAGACAAGAGATATTTGAATATGTTCAGTACTTGAAAAAAGAAGGTTTGTTTAAGTATTTAGAGTTAGGAGTTATATTTATAGATGAGAGAGTTTTAGCACCTAGTTATAGAGAATTTGACCGTGAAATATTCTTATCAGATAAGGTAAGAGAAGTAATAAAAGGTGAAAGAGTATATCTGCCACCGATAGAATTGCGAAGAAGAATGTCTAAAGAGTTGCAGAAAGAGGTAGCTCAGATGAGTGAAGAAAAATTGTTGGCCAATATAAGGAAGATAAGGAAGAGTGAGTTGAGTTATAAAGGGATAAGAAAAGAAAATTCCAGTTATAATTGTTGGATTTATTCAAAAGGAATACTTAAAGAAAAATATACTACGACGTATGAAACTAAGCCTGAACTTATAAAAAATTATAATAAAATTTCAGATATAGTATTGGGAAGAAACCTAGAATATATCTATGTTAATTAAAATTTATCTGTAAATTAAAGGAGGTTAAGAGATGAGAGTAGCAAATGGAGTTTTAACTCATGATGATAATAATAAGAATGAAATAACTCATAAAGAGTTATTAACATTTAGTAATTTAGCCAATTTAGAATGGCAATTTGTAAACTTATCTTCAAAAGGTGATAAAGATACAGGAACTGTGGTTTCAACAAAACTAAAAGACGTTTTATCAGACCCTAAATCATTTGTAAGAAAGAATGCAGAAGGAGAAATAGAGAAATATGAATATATGGAGGGTGTAAAAAAAGAGGAAGATATAACTCCAGAACATCTGGAAAAAGGTCTATTTCAAATGCGTCAAAAAGCTGGTATTGCCATGGAATACTTAGAGAAGAGCAAAGAATGTGATGAAGGCAAATTCATACAAGATTGGGAAGTTATCTATGGGGCTGATAATTATAAGGTGGTAACAGAATTTTTAGGTTTCGCCTAAGGGCGAGTTACCTTTTTTCTTGATAAAAAAGTAACCAAAAAATCAAGAAAAAAATTCAACTCACTACGCAATCGAGTTGTTGACTATTATCATTGGTTAGGTTCTTTAATTAATATTTGATTAAACTCTAATTTATTGTTCAATTTTTGCTTCGTTCAAACAGAAATTTTTTTCGGTCTTTAAGTTCAAAAGATTTAAAACCCTAATAGAGTTACAAGTTTTTGTAGTTGTATTGAGGTTTTAAATTATAGAGAGGGAGGAGGTTAATCTAGCTTAATTAAGTTATAAGAAGGAGGTAAAGAAGATGAACAATCAAAGAAATAAGCGTATTCATCTATTAATAACAGCAGTAGTAATCTTTTTAGTACCTATAATAGCAGGATATCTGATGTCAGTCTTTAGTAAACATAATGTAGAAGATGTAAGAGCTAAGATAGAAGATTATCTCTATAACAAATATGGAGAAGAATTTGTAGTAGATAGGATAGGAACAAGAACTAGTAGCGGACAAAAATATTATGAAGCCAGAATCTATCCCAAGTCAATAATAGGAACCAATAAAGCAGGTGATTCCTATTACTATGCAAGTGCAAGTACAGATAAGTTATCTTTTGGCAGATTAGGAGGAGTAGGAGATAGTTATAGTTATGTTAATAGAAATATGGATATGGAAGAATACTTATTACCAGAAGTTAAGAAAACTTTTGGAGAAAGAGTTCTCTTAAAAGTTGATGTTAAACATGAAGTAACAACAGATGGAAGTTGGTGGGCTGGATATAAATCAGCAAGTTTGGAACAGATGGACAATAAAATCAAAAATGATCCAGAACATAATAGAATGTTATTAGAATTATATATCTATATATTTGACCGAATTGATAATAAAACTGAGAAAGAAGAAAGAAGACAAGAGATATTTGAATATGTTCAGTACTTGAAAAAAGAAGGTTTGTTTAAGTATTTAGAGTTAGGAGTTATATTTATAGATGAGAGAGTTTTAGCACCTAGTTATAGAGAATTTGACCGTGAAATATTCCTGTCAGATAAAGTAGCAGAAGTAGTAGAAGGAGAAAGAGTATATTTGCCACCAATAGAATTACGAAGAAGGATGTCTAAAGAGTTGCAGAAAGAGATAGACAAGATGAGTGAAGAACAGATATTAAATAGTATGTATAGGATAAGGAAGGGTGGATTGAAAGATTTGAATAAGTATAATATGCAATATATAGCCCTTGTCTATTCGCTAGGGATGCTTGAAGAGAGATATTCTTCTTCAATTACTGAAGAAGATAAAAAAAATCACTATGATTCATTAAAAAATATAATTCTTGAGAAACCTTACAATTATATTTATATAAATTAAATTAGAAAGGAGATTTATAATGGGAAATAATAATACCGATTTAAATATAACGCACAAAGAATTGCTGACTTTTACTAATTTAACTAATTTAGAATGGCAATTTGTAAATTTAGAAGAAAATGAAACAGATGCAAATGGAATTACTAGAACAAGGTCAACAAAGCTAAATGACCTCTTATCAGACCCTAAATCATTTGTAAGAAAGAATGCAGAAGGAAAAGTAGAAAAATACGAATACATGGAGGGTGTAAAAAAAGAGGAAGATATAACTCCAGAACATCTGGAAAAAGGTCTATTTCAAATACGTCAAAAAGCTGGTATTGCCATGGAATACTTAGAGAAGAGCAAAGAATGTGATGAAGGCAAGTTCATACAAGATTGGGAAGTTATCTACGGGGCTGATAACTATAAAATAGTAACAGATTATATCGATAATATATATGATGAAACACAGAAGGTGATTGATCCTAGCTATGATCCTAATGATCAAGATAACAGACCAAAGCTATACAAAAGTAGACAAGAACTTGAAGATATCAAGAAGGAAAAGAGATGGGTAGAGATTGGTTTTGAGGCTGTTACAACAGGGTTAGAAATTAAAAGCGGTTTCGCCTTGACGGCGAGTTACCTTTTTTCTTGATAAAAAAGTAACCAAAAAATCAAGAATAATTTTAAACTCCCTACGGTCAGACATAAAATTATTCAGTATTAAAAGCAGAAAAACGCTAGTACTTGCTAAGGTGACTTTCAGATGTTATCAGATTTATTAGCTTTTATTGATGGATTAGAGCTTATTGATATTCCGCTTACTTTTCTAAGTTCAAAAGATTTAAAATCCTAATAGAGCTACAAGTTTTTGTAGTTGTATTGATATTTTAAATCATAAATAAACGAGGAATATCTAGTTTAAATAACTGATATAAGGAGGGAAAAATGAGAAAGCAGCAAAGAATATTAAGTTTAATAGTAATACTTAGTCTAAGTATTACTATAGCTGGGTGTATTAATAAAAGTCCCAAATATACCATTGAAGATGTAAGAACTAAGATAGGAGATTATCTCTATGAGAAATATGGAGAAGAGTTTATAGTAGATAGGATAGGAGCGAGGGATGATGATGGAGTTACTGAGTATGTAGCTAGAATATATCCTCAATCAATAGTTGGTACAATCAAAGAAAATGATAAATATTATTATGGGAGTGCAACTATAGATGTGGGTGAATCTGGGGAGTTAGTAAGACCTGGAGATAGCTATAGTTATGTAAAAATGAATCTAACAGGAGAAGAGTATCTATTACCTAAAGCAAAGGAGATATTTGGAGATAGAGTGCTCTTAAAGGTTGATAGTGAATTAAAAATTTGGGGACGTGAAGAAATAATAGTAAGAGAATATAGAAGAAGGGATAAAGATAGTAATGGGGTAGATTCATTTATAGGGTATAAAGAATCAGATTTTAAAAAAGCCAGAAAAAGAGTAGTAAATCACCCTGAACATAACAGACTAGAGTTAGAGCTATACCTATATGTATTTGACCAAATAGAAGACAAATCAGAGAAAGAAGAAAGGCGTAAAGATATATTTGAATTTGTCCAGTATTTGAAGGAAGAAGACTTATTTAACTATTTAGAATTGGGGGTAATATTCATAGATGAAAGAGTTTTAGCACCTAGTTATCCTCAATTCAAACAAGAGATAAATAAGTCTGATTTAGTAAAAAAGAAGGTAGAAGGTGAGATAGTTCTTTTACCACCTATAGAGTTAAGAAGAAGAATATCAACAGAATTGCAAAAAGAGATAGATAAGATGAGTGAAAAAGAATTATTGGCTAATATGAGGAGTATAAGAAAGAGTGAATTGAGTTATAGAGGGATAAGAGAATATAATGGACAGTATCAAAGTTGGATATATTCCATAGGAATGTTAGAAGAAAGATATAAATCTTCTATAACAAAAGAAGATAGAGAAAAGAAATATGATAGGGTAGGAGATATAAATTTAAGTAAGTATCAGAAATATATTTATATAAATTAAGGAGGCTGAAAGGTGAGAATAGCAAATGGTGTATTAACTTCAAATACTAATATAACTCATAAAGAATTATTGACATTCAGTAATTTGACCAATTTAGAATGGCAATTTGTAAATTTAGAAATAACAAATGATGATGAAAAGAGAAGGTCAAATAAACTCAAAGACATCTTATCAGACCCAGAATCATTTGCAGAAAGAGATGAAGATGGTAATGTAAAATCATATAGCTATGGTATAGATGATGAAGGAAACTATCTAGGTAAAGAAGCAGGAAAAATAGATTTACGTAAAAATGCAGGAATAGCCATGGAATACTTAGAGAAATGGGAGGATGAAAAAAACTCAGAAGGCAAGTTTATAGAAGACTGGGAGGTTGTCTATGGGGTAAATACTAGTTTCGCCTAGGGGCGAGTTACGTTTTTCCTTGATGAAAAA
Organism: Orenia metallireducens; assembly: GCF_001693735.1. Taxonomy (GTDB): domain Bacteria; phylum Bacillota; class Halanaerobiia; order Halobacteroidales; family Halobacteroidaceae; genus Orenia; species Orenia metallireducens. The sequence goes on along the minus strand of NZ_LWDV01000010.1, from coordinate 233,284 downwards.
GTAACCAAAAAATCAAGAAAGTCTAAAAACTCACTCACGAAAAAATTATCATACAATAATTAGTTGCAGGATTAAGAGTAAGTAAATTCTTAGTTTAGTATTTAATTCTCTGCTTGATTTTCGTTCGTTCAAACAATTAGACTTTCAAATTTAAAAACTAAGAGCATTAACGAAAAACGCTAGTACTTTCTTAGATGACTTTCAGATGTTATCTAATTTGTTATCTTATATTGACAATTTTATTTTATTATCATATCCCGCTTACTTTTCTAAGTTCAAAAGATTTAAAATCCTAATAGAGCTACAAGTTTTTGTGGCTGTATTTAGATTTTAAATGTTATAGAGAGGAAGCTAATAACACTTAAGCAATGATATAAGGAGGGAAAAATGAGAAAGCAGCAAAGAATATTAAGTTTAATAGTAATACTTAGTCTAAGTATTACTATAGCTGGGTGTATTAATAAAAGTCCCAAATATACCATTGAAGATGTAAGAACTAAGATCGGTGATTATCTCTATGAGAAATATGGAGAAGAGTTTATAGTAGATAGGATAGGAGCGAGGGATGATGATGGAGTTACTGAGTATGTAGCTAGAGTATATCCCAAGTCAATAGTTGGTACAATCAAAGAAAATGATAAATATTATTATGGGAGTGCAACTATAGATGTGGGTGAATCTGGGGAGTTAGTAGAACCTGGGGACAGTTATAGTTATGTGACTAGAAATATAGATATGGAGGAGTATTTATTACCACAAGTTAAGAAAACTTTTGGGGAAAGAGTTCTACTGAAAGTTGATGTTCAACATAAAGTAACAGGAGATGGTAGTTGGTGGGCTGGATATAAATCAAAAAGTTTAGAAGAGATGAATAAAAAAATTCAAAAAGACCCTGAGCATAATAGATTAGAATTAGAACTATACCTATATGTATTTGACCAAATAGAAGACAAATCAGAGAAAGAAGAAAGGCGTAAAGATATATTTGAATTTGTCCAGTATTTGAAGGAAGAAGACTTATTTAATTATTTAGAATTGGGGGTAATATTCATAGATGAAAGGGTTTTAGCACCTAGTTATCCTCAATTCAAACAAGAGATAAATCAATCTGATTTAGTAAAAAAGAAAATAGAAGGTGAGATAGTACTCTTACCACCACTAGAGTTAAGAAGAAGAATGTCAACAGAATTACAAAAAGAGATAGATAAGATGAGTGAAAAAGAATTATTGGCTAATATGAGGAGTATAAGAAAGAGTAAATTAAAAGGGATTACTAAATATAATATGCAATACGTAGCTCTTGTATATTCATTAGGGATGCTTAAAGAAAGATATCCTTCTTCTATTACTGAAGAAGATAAAAAAAATAATTATAATTCACTAGAAAAAATAATACTTGAAAAACCCTATAAATATATGTACATAAAATAGAAAGGAGTTTTATAATGGGGAATAATACTACAGAATTAGGCATAACTCATAGAGAACTATTAACCTTTAGTAACTTAACCAATTTAGAATGGCAATTTGTAAATTTAGAAAGCAGTACTATAGATACAAATGGAGTCTCTAGAAAGAGGTCAAATAAACTCAAAGACATCTTATCAGACCCAGAATCATTTGCAGAAAGAGATGATTCTGGAAATTTTGAAAGTTATGTATATATGAAGAACGTAAAAAGAGAAGGAGATATAACTCAAGAGGATATAGAAGAAGCTAAAATAAAAATGCGTAAAAACGCAGGTATAGCCATGGAATACTTAGAGAAATGGGAGGATGAGAAAAACTCAGAAGGAAAGTTTATAGAAGACTGGGAGGTTGTCTATGGTGGTGATAACTACAAGATTGTATCTGAGTTTCTAGATGAGATTAGTGATGGGAATATTGATTATCCTAGTAGAGAAGATGCTAAAGATGAACAAAAAGCTCTGCAGAAATTAGAAACCACTATGAAATATATAGATTTAGCAATACTAGGAGCATCTATAGCTATACCTCATTCTATAGCTATGGGACTTAAAGGGATAAAAGGTTATAAACCTTTGATTCAATCAGGTCTAAAAGGGGTTGCAACAGAAGTTGGTCAAACTTTTAGTAGAACAGGGCTAAATAAAGCCCTTACAGAGATGAGTGAGGAAATAGCAAGTGGGATTGCTAGAAATGGTGTCAAGTATATAATACCTGCTAGCTTAAATCAGTGTAGTCAAATTACATTTAATACAATAGGAATGGCTAAAGAGAAGGTAGGAACTGAGCTTACACAAGAACACTTAGATAAGTTAGAGAGAACTTATGAAGAGATATCTCAGCTAGCTGATAGTGATAAACTAGCAGCAAATGAAATTAAGATAACCCTTAGCCATAAACTAAGTATGTATGATACGGGACTTAGAGTCTTAGTACTAAAAAAAGGTAAAGAAATAGTAATTACATATAAGCTGCCTGAAGATAGGAGAAAAGAGGGAGCTTTACCTGAGGAATTTGAATTACTAGATATGGTATATCAAAGAATAGCCAGAGATTTTAGTGAAGAAGAAGGGTATAATATAAGATTTACAGGATATGAAGGTGGTGGTGACTTATCATTAATAAGTTCTCTTCAATATGAAAAAGCATCATCAATCTTCTCTATAGATACTAAAAGTCTAAGAGGGATAGTTGATTTTACAGAAAAAGATATAGAAAATGATTACAAAGATTTATTTCAGATATTAATAGATACTGGAAAAGATGTTCTAAAAACTTCTGTAGAGTCAATAATAATCTGTTCTATCTTTATGGGAGGAACAGCGTTGCCTTGGGTTTTATTTGATGTATTGGTTCGCTCAGTATTAAATGTTCTAAAAGAATGGTCAGAATCTTTAAAAATAGAAAGAGTTTTAGATATACTCCAATCTGAAGCACTAGGCTATATAAGTAAAGAAGAGCATAAAGGAATCAAGGGATATATAACAGATACCTATAGGAATCAAGAAAGTATATGGAATGGTGGACCGATTAGTATAAAAAAATCTGATCTTCTCTATTACTTAATGAGAGAAGGTAGGTTACCTAAGTTAGAGGTTGGATATCAAGGCGATGAAAATCAATATTATTTTGAAATTCAAAATCTAACTGGACGGTATGTAAGATATGAATTTCTAATTTTAGAGAAGAATAAAGAGAAACATTATTATGAAATTACAAGAGTTGAAACCTCTAAATTGATATCCGATGTAATGGGGAGTGTTAAGGAGATTAAGGAGCTAATAACTAATGATAAATCAAGATATGATATTGAACATGTAAAAGAATTTACCGATAAAGATGGAATAGCTTTTGAGAATTTATTAGACGTTACTTCTGATATACAAAGAAATTATTTAAATCTACAAGAAAAAATAGAAATTATCTATTATGATAGAACAAGTAAGTCAATCAAGATTGCGAATAATCATTTAGATATAAAGCAAGAAGGAAAGTTAGATGATATTATTCTGAATGAATATGTATTTTTCCCATATCTAAATAAAGATGGCATAATCAATACAGATGATAATACTAATACAGGTGATTTAAAAATTAGGGAAGAGTATATATTTAGTGTATTTAGAAGTGCAATGCACAATTATAAAATATACAAGACTAAAGAATGTATTCTTAGAGTAAATAGTATTATTAGGGCCTCCGAACGAAAAAAGGTTTATGATAATGAATTCTTATATCCAATAAAATTTGATTCAAAGCATGAAAATAGAAATAGGTATATTCATAATTTTAATGAAAATAATTTCAATGAAAAACCTTTAAATAGTCAATTTTTAGAGATAATAAAATACGAGTTACACAGGGATGGTATGACTTTCATGTTTAATGATTATGAAGGAGAAGATGTTCCACCCTTTAATCACTATAATGTAGTTTTGAAAATATTAGAAGAAAAACCCGAATTATTAGACAAGTTCTATGAAGTAAAAAATATAAAAGAGGTAAATCCACGAAGTCAAGGGCTTTTTGATAAGGATAGTGATATTGATGGCGAAATATTTATAAAAGCTAATAATAAGTCATCTTTAGAATATAAGTATAATCGTGATGATTATATTATTGGAGGTGGAGAATTAAAAATAATTGCTCAAGACCTCCCAGATGAATATAGAGATGAGAAGAAAGAAGATAAGGTAGCTTTTAAAGAACTAAGTCAAACAGAATTTATGGCTATCAAGGATCTGATTGAACCAATTAAAAATAATCAAGGGGATATAAGTAATTTTGAAGATATAGATTTTGAGATAGCAGAAGCAGATTTATACAATGATAATATTGATAAATTGTTGAAAGATAAAAATAATAAGAATCCTTCTTATGAAAAAAATAGTACTTTGTTGAAAAAGAGATATATGGCTTAGTGATAAATAATATTTTGGAGGTGATTATGTGAGTGAGAATTTTGATCTGATTTTAGAAAAGTTATTTGAAGTTAATTTTAATAGAGATACGGAAGAAATAATCAATGATTTACAGGATAAAATTACTGCTGATAAAGGTTTTGATTTAGAAGAAATTATAGATGATGATAAAAAAGAGATAATACTCAATTTTAATCCAAAGGATGAAAAGAGTAAAATAACCAATTTACTGGTTGCAGCAGGATTACCCAATGAGCAATTTGATAAGGCTGAAAGTATGTATAGAGATAAGTTCAATAATAATGGAGCAGAGTATAAGTACAATCTCCATGGTACATTACAAGGAGGGGCTTATGCTCAATATGCAGGGCTGATGGCATCAGGTTCTAAAATCAATCAACAAGTTGTTACTTATAATAGTATTGGAATAGAGCCACTTCTTCAATTTAATGGGAATGAGTTTTTAGGGTATAAAGCAGGATTATTATACTACCTTAATGATATTTTTCAAGTAAATAGCTATATGGGAATGATTTTATATCAGCTTACTAATGAGGGAGTAATCAAGAAGGGGAATATTAGTAGTGAGTATAGAGATGAGTTCTTTGAAAGTATAAAAGTTGAAAAGATGAAAGCTACTTTAATCAAAGTGCTTAATAAAGTATTAGAGTTGGATGAAGAAGAAATAGAAGAACAGGTAGAGGAGAGTTTTAATCCCTATATCATCGAACGAAAGATGAGGCTGATAGATAAATATCAGAAATATAAAGCCAGAAGAGCAGATGAGCCAGACAACATCATCAATTACATAATTTCAGATAACATTACCGCTAGAATCTTTAAACAGATTGGAGCTACTTATCTTGTAGACCAAAATCTGAAGAGATTTGATGGAGGATTAGATGAAGAGTTAATCAATCGGATAGAGAGATTAGAAGAAAATCAGTTAGATAAATTACTGGAGTCTAGAGTTGATTTATTTGAACCTTATATGTTATTAACAAAAGGAGCCAACGGACAATCAGCAAAAAACCGTTTCGGTGATACCCCTAAAATCGGTAATATAACAAATAATCTCAGTTTAGATTACTTACGTTCCTTGGTTAAAGATATCATCCTTGACTTAAGTAAGAAAGATTCAAATCTTCTAATAGAGATGTTCAAACTCTCTCGCCAAGGTACAGGTAAGAGATTTATCAATATTATCAAAGATAGATTACGCCATAGTATGAATTTACAGCAGAAGCTAGATGATGAAGTTAGCTTTGAAAGTAGATATTTAGAGGAAAATCCAGATTTATTTGATGATAATGATAAGGTATATCGCCTTGATCAAGCAGCTTTAGAACAGTTAGAACGAATGAGGTATCCAGAGATTAGAGAGTTATGGCAGTGGGAACTAACTGGAGAAGGAGTCTTCTTGAAGTTGGGTAAAGAGCTTGCAGAGGATGAAGAGGTTAAGGAGTATCATAGCTCTTATTCAGCAGAGAAGTTTGATAATCAAGAAGAGAGAATCCAATTAGACCTTAATCAACCATCTCTAAATCGAATCTATGGTTCTTTAAAGCAGAATAGTAGATATAAAGAAGAATATGATGTTGAGTATATCAATGAAGAAAAAGATGGCTATGAATTTCCAGCTACTCAGGGAGTTGGAGTAGAGATTATAAATAAATATGTCAGAGTAGAACGCAGTATCAAAGTAGATGGACAGGATATTTCAGGTAGTTATAATGAAGCAGATGAGATGGAAGGTAAGAAAAAGATAGGTGGACAGAAGTTTTATGGCGATAATATTCTTTATAAAAAGGATAGGTCTGAGCTGATATATTATTATGGTCCTAATCAAGAGGACAAGCTGATTATTGATGGCTTCAAAAATGGTGATTATGGGATTAATCTAGTTGATAAGGTAAAAGAAGCAAATGATACAGAAGTTCCTCTCACTTATACACCCCATCAAGTCAAATTTGATGCCTTTGAATTTAAAGTCTTAGATAAATTGGAGATAGAAAAATCTATCTATCAACATAGTTATGCTACAATCAAAGGTACTATAGCTGAGGAGAAACTTGAAGATTATGAGATCTATTTAGGAGAGGAAGATCCTAAACTAGTACTCACCTACGATAATGATGAGAACAAGATATTATTTAAGGGGATTATTGAAAATTATAAAATCGGCTATCATGGTCAGAACTGCTATTTAGAGTTAAAAGCAGTTTCTTATAGTAGATTGTTAGAGCGAAAGAAGATTAATCGAATCTATCAAAATCTTAATACTACCCATAATCAAGTCTTTGAACAGATAATGGCTGATAATCCAGAGTTTAAAATTGCTTTTGCTGATGAGTCAATTGGAGAGAGCCCTTTAGTTTCAGAAGATTACCCTATAGTCTTACAATATAAAGAGACTGAGTGGGACTTTATTAAGAGGATTGCCTCTTATCAAAATCAGATTCTAGTGGTAGATGATACTAAAGATGACTCAGAAACAATCAATATTTTAGCAGGTCCTCATGAAGCAGAGCCTAAAGAGTTAAATAATCTCTCTGGAGCAAAGTCTAAACAGACTACTGGAAGGGATAATATCTTCCACTATTATAAAGTTTATAGATATAGAGATTATAGTTCTAAAGAAATATATGACATAGGAAAGTCAGTTAAATATAAACTTAATAATCAAGAGGATACCAAGATTGAGTTAATCATAATCAAGAATAAAATCTATATGAGTGATGGTATCTTATATTCTGACTTAACCTTAGTCGAGGAAGATCAGATTAATATCCTAAAGGAAAAGCGAAAAAGAGAGATAGCAGGTCATTCCTTTAGAGCAGAGATCAAACAGTTAGATAATAAACATCGAGCTCAGGTAGAGTTTTTAGATGTGTTTAATGAATATGATGAAGCAACTTCATACTATTTTCCCTTAGATAAAGTTTATACTAACTCTTATTTTGCCCCTGAGGTAGGAGATATTATAGATGTTTATTTCAAAAGTAAGAATGAAAGACATGCTACTATCAAAAGTAGTAGTACCGATAACAATCAAGAAGTAGAGAATGATCCTGCTGATAAAGTAATCTTTAGCTCTACAGGAAATGCTATTAAGTTAAATAATGAGGTTATATCTTTAGCAAGTAAAGAGAAAAAATCATCATTAGATGTCAAGGAAGAGTTGATAAATGTTGCTAGTAATACCAGTCAGTTAGCCTTAAGTTCAACTTATATTAATGTTAAGACCGAAAAAGCTAATGGATTAATTGATGATTCTAAAACAGAGTTTTCTTTTGGATCTAAGGTAGTAGTGATAAGTGATGATGGAATCAGTGTGGTTTAATTCTCTATATTTTCCTACAAATTAAAATTAATTATATTTTGACAAAATCAATCAATCAGTTTAAAATTTAAATAGTTTCTATTTCTATCCAAAAAAGGGGGACTACAATATGAGTTCTGAAGAAAAAAAAGGAAATATGACTTATACTTCCTACAAGATTAAATTTAATAATTTTGATTTTATTTCTCTTGACAAGTTAGAAATAAAGAAATCAATTTATGAACATAGTAAGGCAGTTATTACAGGGGTTATCAGTCAAGATAATATAACAGATTATGAAGTTTATTTAACAGGGGATGACCCTCAATTGTTGATTACTTATGCTGATGATGATGCCAAGATACTCTTTAAGGGAATAATTGAGAACTATAAATTTATTCATAAAAATTATGATTATTATTTAGAATTAGAAGCATTGTCTTATAGTAGATTATTGGAGAGAAAGAAGAATAGTAGAGTCTATCAGAATCTAGGCACTACTTATAATCAAGTATTCTCTAATATTATGGATGAGAATCCTGAGTTTAGGATTGCTTTTGCTGATGAGTCAATTGGAGAGAGCCAATTGGTTTCAGAAGATTATCCTGTAGTTTTACAATACAAAGAGACTGAATGGGACTTTATTAAGAGGTTAGCTTCTTATCAGAATCAAATCTTAATTGTAGATGATACTAAAGATGATTCAGAGACTATCAATATTTTGGCAGGTCCCCATGAAAATGAGCCCCAAGAATTGAATAATGTCTCTGGAAGTAAATCCAAAAAGACCGATAAGAAGAATAATATCTTTGATTACTATAAAATTTATCATCATGAACACTATAGATCTAAAGATATATTTGATATAGGAAAATCAGTCAAATATAAGCTTAACAATCAAAAGGATACCAAGATGGAACTAATAATTCTAAAAAATAGAATATACATCGATAATGAGATTTTATGCTCTGATTTGACTTTAGCAGAAAAAGATGCTATCACTGTTAGAAAGGAGAAGAGAAGACTTCCAATAGTAGGTCGTTCCTTTAGGGCAGAGGTTAAACAGCTAGATAATATGCATAGAGCCCAAGTTCAGTTCTTGGATATCTTTGATGAATATGATGAAGGGACAGCCTATTACTTCCCATTAGATAAGCCTTATACAACAGCCTACTTAGCTCCAGAGATAGGTGATATTGTAGATGTATATTTTAAAAGTAAGAATGAAAAACATGCCACAATCAAAAGTAGTAGTACTGATAATAACCAAGAAGTAGAGAATGATCCTGCTGATAAAATCATAACTACTCCAACAGGTTATCAGATTAAGATTAATAATGAATTAATCTTAATTTCAAGTAAAGATAATAAGTCTTTAGTGGAAATTAAAGAAGATGGACTTAAAATGATAAGTGATAAGAATATAGTTGAAATGAGCTCAGATAGTATTAAGATGAATACTGAAAAAGGGAATGTTAGTATGGATAGTTCCAAGACAGAGCTAGCTTTTGGAAGTAAGAAGATAGAGATCACTGATAGTGCAATTGATATGAAGTAAATAACTTAGGTAAGTATTATATAAGAGGAGGTGCTAAATTTTGAAGGATATAATCAGAGAGAAATTAAATAATATGGAAGATCTTAAACAGAGAAAACTGCTTAGAGAAATCCTAGATGAAGTCTTTTTGAATCTTGTAGAGTATCAAGAAGAGCTAAATAAAGAGATAGCAGATAGGGTCTTTAATGAGATTGAAGATATAGAAGGGTGTTATGATATCTGTACAACTCTTATTAAGAAGAAGCAGATTCCCTTGGTAGATGATTTTTTATTTCCTATTTTAAAGAGCGATGAGCAAGAGGCAGTATATGACAAAGAAGAAGTTCTGGATAAGATAAATGAGAAGAGAGAAGTAATCATTTCTAAAGTATTTTTAAAACTCGATTATTTAGAGATTAAAGAGGTTGAAAAGAGTAATAGAATGTTTTCTGGAACTATTGTAACTTCTGAGGCTAGTTATCCTGTGACTATTGCTTTAAGGAGAAATCAAGAATATATAGAAGAAGAGAAGAAATTATATGAACTTTTTCTTCAAAATTCAGTTCCCTGGAGAACTATAAATAATCCTTATATTCGAAAGATATTTGATGTTGTGATTGTAGATTATAAAAATCTTAGTGATGAGATTAGTGATTTAGAAGAGATAAACTTTGACTTAGAGGAACTTGAGGAGGTCAAATATGTAGATTATATTCCAGTTTGGAATATAGAGAGGATGCAGCAAAAAGGTGAAGGATTCCCCTTGCCAGCAGAAGATAAAATACATTATGATCATATAATTTCTTTAGCTAAGTTAGGGTTAGAGAATGGCTGTGTAGTCAACCCTGGTAAATTTAATGTTATGTCAGTTAAAAAGACAAAGGAGAAATTAATAATTACCAGTGATGAAAGTGATTCTACTCCTTGGGAAGTTCTAAAAATAATTCAAAGTAAGAAGCATAGGCATACTGAGATAGATTTAGAATTTGATTTTGAAGTTGTATCAAATAGTAAGAAGGATACTTTTATAAATAAGACTGGTCCTCAGAAGTTTAATATTATAAAGACTTTTGGAGAGCTAAATAGACTGGTTAACTCTTTTGAAGATTTAAATGATTTAAAGTTAGAAGAAGTAAAGATATTAGATAAAGGATCTAACTTAGAGTCTACTTATGATGTGAATAATTTCATAGAAGATGAAATCAGAATAAATACATCTAAACAGATTATGGAATTGAAATTTACCAGCACTATGACAGATTATTTAAAATATGATTTACTGAGCTTTATTATTTCAGAAGTTCAAATGTATTTTCCTGAATACATTTGTAAAGGGGTATTTATCTAATGAATTATATTTGGGATGTAATTGTAGCGGCTCAGAATAATGGTGTTAATTTAAAAGATATAGTCTTTAAATGTGCTGAAATTTATTCTCCCTATATGGAGCTTAGTAATGAGAATATAAATTTTAAAGAGATAGAACAAGAAGTTGAGTTAAATCCATACTATAGATTTTTTGATATATTCAAATATTTATTCGATCAGGATTATGAAGAAAATCAAGAGTTAAAAGAAGTGCTTTTTGATATTTTAATTCATTTTTTAGCTTGGATAGATACTTATCAGGGGATGGACAAGGTAGAGTATCATAAAAAGTTTATTTATCAGGAATTAGAAAATGCTTATTTTGGACAAGAGATTAAGGATGGGTTGAAGTACTTTAATATTGAGGAAAGAAATATTTTAATAGAAAATATATATAAATTTTATATTTCAGGAGACCACTTAAATTATTTAAAGGATAGTATTGAGAGAATCTTCAAAAACTCGCTATTATATACAAACAAAGAACTCAGTAATGAAGTATTATTGTATATTAATCGATCTAAAACTAAAGAAAACTTGCAGAAATTAAAGGTTATTCAACATTTATTTCTACCAATAAACTTTGATATTATAGTTTATTGGAAAGATCATTTTGGGATAATAGGGGTCAAAGAGACGATGAAGATTGATCAAATAGCTATATACTAGGGAAGGAGGAAAAAATTGAAGTCTTATAAACTTAATATTCAAAAAGACATCTTTGATGAGAGAAAATTTACTAAAGAAGAACTATTAAAATCATCAACTTATAAATTAAAGCAGATTTGTAGTGAATATAGGATAGTAAATGCTTTTAAAAATATCTATAAGCGCGAACAATTAATAGATTTGATATTAAAATATAGAGGCAAGGATGTATCCTATTTAATTTATGATAAACAAGAAGGTGGTATGGCAAGAATCCAAGAAGCATTAGAGCAAAATGTTACTACTAAGCTAAAAAATAATAATATAATCAAGATTCCTACTAAGATAATATTATATGATGAGATAGGAATGAGTGAAGAAGATTCTTATCGAGTAACTGTAGAGGATGAGATAGTAGAGTCTAATGTACTTTTGGTCAATGGTGATAAAGATTATATCTGTGGGATATTCAATTTAAAAAGGGATAAAAAAGAAGAGAATAAATATTATCTAGTTGCTAATCATGAAAATTTAAGAATAGAGAATTTTAAAAAGAAGAACTATAAATTACTATTCTTTAAACGCCATATATCAGAGTACTTATATAAGGTTTATTATGAAAATCAAAATTTCCCACCTATGAATCTACAGTATTATGAAGTTCCAATAATCCACTTTGAGGTAAGGAAGCTTGAAGAGACAAAATCTGTTTTATGTATCGATTTTGGTACTTCTAATACTACAGCAGGGGTTTATTTAGACCATAATTATGTATCTAAAATTTCTGATAATGATATTTTTAATAATAGAATAAAGTTGGATGAAATAAACTTTGTTAATTTTCCTTATGTGGGCAGAAAAGGAAGAGGATGGAGTAAGATAATTCCTACAAGTGTATATGTGTTGAACTGTCATGATTTAGATAATATTAGATTTCTTTTTGGACATGAAGCTCAAGAACGTATTAAAGAGAATAATTATGCTGGAAATGCTAGTTTTTTTCAAGGTATTAAGAGATGGGTTAATACTTATAAGGTCTTTGAAGAGATACGTGATGAAGCTGGGAATATAGCAAAAATTACAAGAGGTGAGATAATAAAGGCTTATATAGATTATGTAATTAACACCTCAGAATCTCAATTTAAATGTAAATTCAAAAAATTATATATTTCTAGTCCTGTAAAATTAAAGAATCAATTTATAAGTATGTTCCAAGATATAGTGCCTGACTATCAAATAGAGTCTGATAATGTTCTAGATGAGGGGATAGCAGTACTGTATAATACTATCGTTAATCAGATTAATAATGAAAGTTTCTATGATGGAGACGAGTACAAAGCATTAGTCATAGATTGTGGTGGAGGAACTACTGATTTATCTTCATGTAATTTTAAGATTGTAGAGAATGATATATCTTATGGTGTAGATATAAAGACTGGTTTTGAAAATGGAGATAGTAATTTTGGTGGTAATAATTTGACCTATAGGATAATGCAATTTATGAAGATTGTCTTAGCCCATTATTATCAAAATAATAGTGAAATCATAGATATAGATCAATTAATTCCTCTATCTGGGGTTGAGATTTTTAGGCATGTAGATGATTTTGGAGTAGATAGTGTATATGCTAAGTTAAAAGAGTATTATCAAAGGGCTGAAGAATTAATACCTACTAGGTATAAAGAGTACGAAAATAGACCAGCAGAAGAATATAAGAAGGTAAAAAATAACTTTTATTTCTTATGGGAACTAGCTGAAAATATGAAGAAAGATTTTTATATTAGAACGAATATCTTAAGAAATAAGTTTGACTCTTTTAAGAACATGAGAAGTCCAGAAAGTGATTTACAAATTACTCCATTAAGTAATTGGGAGTTAGCAATTTATGAAGAAGGCAAATTGGAAGTAGTAAATGAGTTTCCAAATGTTATCTTTAATGTTATAGAGATAAATAAGCTTATTAAAGCAGATATCTATGATATTATTAGAAAGCTTTTGGAGAAATTTTATGAAAATCAAGAGTTATTAAATTATTCAATAATAAAATTAACTGGTCAGTCTTGTAAGATAGATATCTTTACAGAAGCTCTAAAAGAGTTTGTTCCAGGACGCAGGATACAATTTAAGAAAAAAAATATAAATACTAATGATGATTTAGATCTTAAGTTATCATGCTTACGTGGAATAATTAAGCATGTTAACTCTAAAAAGCTGGGCAATATTGAAATAAATGTAGAGAATGAAGTCCCAATTATTCCGTATTCGATAAGTGCTTTTGATTTTAATGGAAATGAAAAGACTATAATAAGAGATGGGGAAAAGTTGACTGAAGCAAAAGGGTATATTTCAAAGTTATTGAGTACTAGAGAGATTAAATTTTATTTAAAAAATATCGAAGGGGAATTACAGAAGGAGTATCTATTTGAAAATGAAGCTGTAAAGTATACTCAAACATCTTCAGCAGATATTTTAAAAAGATATTCAACAAAGGTTAGCCAAGAAGATACTGATACGATTAGAAATGATGAAGTTAAATTATTTGTCTTTACTGCTGAAGATAAATGGGGTTTTTATATTGTACCTATTTGTAGACAAAGTGATCAACTTTATATAGGTGATGAAAGATATTTTACTTTTGAAGATGATTTATCTACTTTAGATTTTTTTGATGGTTTAAAGTAAATTTTTAGTAGATTGGAAGGAGGATAAATTGTTTATAAATAAGTTCCCAAATTTTAAACGAGGTAATATTTTAAAAAGAGAGATGCTAGAAAACCTTAGAGATTATCCTCGTGATTTTTTAAATATATACTTTAAAGATAATTCTGATGGTATAATCTCTGGTGCAGATATTAAGATAAAGGATAAATATATATACATTAATGAAGGAATTATTAAATTTAAAGGTGTTATATATATTTTGAATAAGGAAAAAAAGGTAGAATATTTTACTACTGAAGAAGATGTCCTTATAAAAATCAAAATTTTTAATAAGCAAGAGACGAATGATTTCACAGTTTATGATAGTGAAGTCTTTATAGATCAAGAGATTGAGTTAAAAGGTAATGAGTTGGAGTTGGGAAGATTTAAACTTAGAGAAGGAGCAAAACTTAGAGCTGAATATAAGGATTTTGCAGACTACTCAACAGAATACAATGTTATTAATAGGATAAATGTAAAATATTCTGGGATTGAAAATCCTACTATTAGCCCTGTGATAATAAAGAGTTTTGCTAAAATATTAATATCAAATTCTCAAGATAATCTAGATATCAATTTTGCAATGCAGTGTTTGAATTCAAAGATTGTCAATAGAATAGTAATAACTAGTTACTTAGAGAATAGACTGAAATTAAATAAAGAGAATTATAATAATGAAGAGATCTACAAGTATCTGAAATTGATAGCAAAAAAATTACAGGGTGCAGAAGATGATATCAAAGTTAAAAGAAGAAGAACTGACAAGATTATAGTAGATTAAAATAATTTTATGGGGTGGTTTAGATAACTTATGAAAAATTACTATGAAATTTTAGGTGTTAATAGTGATGCTGACTCTTCTACAATAAAGAGAGCCTATAGAAAGTTAGCATTAAAATATCATCCAGATAGAAATTCTAATGATAAAAATGCAGAGAAAAAATTTAAATTAATCGCTAAAGCATATGAAGTCTTAAAATCGAAAAAAAGCAGAGCAAAATATGATGCATCTTTAAAAAGAAAGACTTATCAGCGAAAAGCTACTACTAAACAGAATAGTAATAGGCAGAGCGCAGTTCCAAACTTTGGAAATTTTGAAAAGCAGTTTGAACAGTTTTTCGGTTTTAATCCCAAGACTAAAGAGCGGGTGAAGAATAAAACAGAGGAAGAGAATCCAATGAATACAGATGAACTATTTAGAAGTTATTTTGGTATGAAGTAGATATAGTTCTACCAATTTATGAAGTGATGAGTAATATAAGTTATAAGAAATATTGATTTAGAAAGGAGAGTGTCAATAATAAAATGATGAATTCTGTTAAAGAAATATTAAGGTTTTTTAATATTCCATGTCATATAAAGAAATTATTTATAAGAAGAAAGATAAAGAAATATACCAATCAGGAGAATAATTCAAATTATTTTATCAAGCTCCTTCTTGGATTAGCAATTTTAATAGGTGGAGTATATTTGAACTTCACCCATCAGAATATAAAACTAGCGATAGGAAGTTTTATAACTTTAGTATTTTTATTTTTTAAGGTATCTTATAATAATAGACCTCTTGAATTGATAAATGATGAGCAGGATGAGATAAGAGAGATAATTTTAAAGGATGAGGATGAAAAAATAATAAAGAATTGGAATATTCATGATTATACAGCATGCTTAATAGGTAAAAAAACTCAAAGGAATATGGTTAATATTGATTTATCTGAAGCAACCTATGCTGCTCTTGTAAGTCGTGAACATGCTGTAATGAATAATACAAATAATGGATGGTTCTTTGAAGATATAGGCTCATCAAATGGAAGTGGAATAAAGCGAAAGCAGGATGGCAAAAAATTCAAAGTAAAACCGGGACAACCTTATAAAATGTATCCAGGAGATACTATATATATAGCAAATACAAAATTATTAGTAAAATAAATTATTATGGAGGTAAGAGATATGAAGATGGAAAGATGTAATAATGGACATTTATATAATAAAAAGAGGTATAATGCATGTCCTTATTGTGATGAAGCAGCACTGGAAGCAAATACAGGTAGTGAGGGAATGAGTTCAAAACCATTTACTGCTTCTAATACTAATGAAAATGGAGTAAAGACATTAGCCTATTGGGATGAGGAACAAGGTTTTGACCCAGTAGTAGGGTGGATGGTTTGCATAGAAGGAGCCGAACAGGGTAAAGATTATAAGATTAGGCATGAGAGAAACTTTATCGGGCGTTCAGAAGAGATGCATATACATATAGAAGGAGATAAGACTATCTCTAGAAGAAATCATGGGGTAATAAGCTATAATCCCAAAGAGAGAAACTTTACATTTATCCCAGGACCTGAAATTACAAGTATAATTTATATTAATGATGAGGCTATTTATGCACCAAGAGAGTTATCGGCTTATGACATAATTGAGATGGGAAAGAGTAAATTTATTTTTATTCCATTATGTGGTCAACATTTCGAATGGCAAATATAGCCTTTATAGCAACATACTTATAAACAAAACTTATTATAATGGGATAAAGAGGAGATAAAAATGTTTCATGAAGTCGTTTTTGATTTTCCTGGTAATTTATTTATCTTGACCAGTTGTTTAGTAATAATGTACTTAGTAATCAAATCTTTAAGAAAGATTAGACAGAGAGGTAGCATATTAATTGGTAATGCTCAGGGCATAGGAGATAGAAGGGAACAAGAAGATTCTTTTGCAACTGCTGAGAATGAGATAGGAGTATTAGCAGTATTAGCAGATGGAATGGGTGGATTATCCTATGGTAAGAAAGCAAGTAATTTGCTTACTAGAATATTTTCAGAGGAGTTTTCTAAGTCCCCTAATATGTCTTCTGTGAGTGACTTTTTAGTCCAAAATACTCATAAAATCAATAAAAAAATATTAGAAATTTCCAAAGGTAAGAAAGTAGGCAGTACCTTTGTAGCAGGAATAATAAAGGATAGTTTTCTTTATTGGATTTCGGTGGGGGATAGTCAAATTTATCTTTATAGAAATCAAAAAATTATTCCAATAAACCCGAGACATATTTATAAAAATATTTTGGAGAGTGACTATAGAGCCGGAAAGATAAGTAAAAGGCGACTTTTAAATCATTCTAAAAAAGAAAGACTTACCAGTTACCTTGGTTATGATAATTTTAGACAGTTTGATTATAATCAGATTCCAATAAAGTTGAAAAAAAGAGATAAATTATTATTCTGTAGTGATGGAGTATATAAAAGCCTATATGATACAGAATTAGAACATCTTTTAGGTAAAAGAATGCATCCAATGGAAACTGCTGAATTAATCTTGGAAGAAGTACTGGAAAAGAATATAAAAAAGCAAGATAATGCTACTGTGATTGTGTTAGAAATTAAATAAAGCAGATTTTTCTGCTTTATTTAATTGAATTATATTTTATTATGAAAGGTAAATAATGTTGAGGAGTGTTTTTTATATGTTAGCCAGAGCTATTGAATTTGCTAAAATAATTATAACTAATAATAAAGAGTTCTTTTTAAAGTTATTTCTGATCGGCTTTATAATAGATATCTTACCCTTAATTTTAATTGATAGTATAAATGGAGATTTATTAATGGTTTCATTGATTGTAAGTACTGTACTTAATATTTTGTTCTTTATCTTTATGATGAAGATGGGAATTAATTTTTATGATTTAGGTGAATCTAAGCTATCAAATTTCTTTAAAATAGATGTTATATTGTATACTAAATTATTAATAGGCTCTGTACTGGGAGTAGTTATCACTTTATTACCAGTAGTATTCTTAATTATCCCTATTGTGGGGTGGATATTAACAGTTGTTTTGATGATTTTGTTTTGTATAAGATTACTATTTGTAAATTATCTGATTATCGATGATAATTTAGGACCATTAGAAGCAGTTTATAAGGGTATGGAGATTGTAGATGGCTACTGGTGGAAAACATTTGGTATTTTTATTGTATTTTCTTTCTGTGGAATGATAATTAACTTAATTAAGGATGGCATTAAATATCTATTGGAAATTGATACTAATGCGACATACTCTCTTATAGTGAAACTATTGAATCCACAATTGCTTTTATCTGATGTAGAAACCTGGAATTATTCTACTACTCTATTATCTAAAGGTATAGATTCTGTATTCTCTCTTGTAATTGAGATAGTAGGTGCATTACTTGTAGTTTATATTTATAAGACAATTAAAGGGGAGTCTCATAATCCTATTGCTTGGGAAGGTAGTGCAAAGAAAGAAATTATGTAAATTATTTTTGGCATTTTTAGTTTTCTTAATTTATCTAAATTTATATAATAATTAATATTGTATTTGAAAGAGAGTGATAATTTTGAAGAAGTACTGTAGTTTTTTTGATGGGATTAAGTTAATTGTAATTATGATGTTATTATCAAATAGTTTATTGTTTCTCTCAAGCTCTGTTATTGTTCATAGACATTTTGATGAGAATAAAATATTTGAATTAATACGTATATTTGGTTTGTTCATGTATCTGATAACATTATTAATTGTTAGTTATTTTATCTTAAAAAAACTAGAATTAAACATTAATTGTAAAAGAGTATCAATAATGAAATATTTTTGGGTATCAATTATAATTACTGGTTTAATTTTAATTTCATTAAAATTAATAAAATTAAGTAATTATTTGTTTTCTTCTATATTAGTAGGTGTAGCATCTACTGAAGTAAATTTATTAACTATAATTCTTATATTAGTTCCTATTGTATTATTAGAAGAGATTATATTTAGAGGAGTTATATTTGAAGGTTTTTTACATCGATATAAATCTTGGGTTGCTTTTATATTATTCTATTTAGTAGTCTATCTTATACCTTTAGGATTGGTAAAGTTTATAAATATAATATCAAGATCTGCTGAAGTCCGTTCATTTTTAAAGCGTAATGTAGATATAAACTTTCTTTTTACTCATATAGTTACTATTATTGTTACTTTAACAATAATGTGGATATTTTATATAAGTAGAGATATAAAATTGACTTTTTTCGCAAAATTATTATGGGAATTATTCATATTGTTCTTTTATAGGTTAGCAAATGGGCATTTTTTTGGTATTCTTGAAAAAAGAGATTGGTGGTTATTGTCAGGTGGAATTATATTATTTATGTTAGGAATATATTATTTTTATGATTATAGTAAAAAGGGGCGAATTATATAATGTTTTTTATAAAAAAAGATTGCTATTAATAATTTTATTAGCAGTAGTGTTCTTATTAACAACTTGTTCTAATTCTATTATTAAAGATGATAATTTGGAACAGACTATTAGAGAGAAGATAGGAAAAGATAGTGGTGAATTACTCAAAGAAGACTTGGAAAATATAACTGAATTATCTGTTGAATATAGTGATATATCTTCTATAGAGGGAATTGAGAATTTAACTAATTTAACTAAGCTAAATTTAGCAGGGAATGAGATAAAGGATATAAGTTATTTAGCTAATTTAAATAAATTAGAGTATTTAAATCTTAGTTCCAATAGGATAAAGGATGTGAGTGCTTTAGTTAAACTTAATAATTTAAATGAGTTACTTTTAAATTATAATAAAGGTATAGGACTCCCAGAAAACATTAGCCAATTAGCTCAGAATGATAAATTAACTAGATTAGATTTGGGAAGTAATGATATAGATGACTTAAGTTTTATTAAAGAATTTACTAATTTAACCTATTTAAATCTAAGTGATAACTCTATAGAAGATTTGAGACCATTATCCAGTTTAAAAAATAATTTAATTGAATTAAATCTGAGAAAGAATAATTTACTAGATATCACCCCATTGAGTTCTTTAGAAAAGCTTAAGGTGTTGAATCTAGAAGGTGGTAATAAGAGAAATAAAATCAAAGATATAAGCCCATTAGCTAAGCTTAAAAGCTTAATTAATTTAAATTTATCAGATAATGAAATAATTGATATAACTGTTTTAAGTAATTTAACTAATTTAAAAGAATTAACTATCGCTAATAACAAAGTAAAGGATATAGAGCCTTTATCTAGTCTTAATAATTTAACTTATTTGAGTTTTTATCGTAATGAAGTAAATGATGTAAGTCCAATAGCTAATCTCAATAAATTAACTTGTTTATCAGGGGCAGGTAATATGATTATAGATATAAGTCCTTTACATAATTTAAAAAATTTAAAAGAATTGTATCTTTGGAAGAATGAAATTGAGGATATCAGTCCATTATCTGGTCTTGATAAGTTAACTAGATTGGAATTGAGGTTTAATAATATCAAAAATATCAAAGGATTAAGTAAGCTGACTAATTTACAGAGTTTGGATTTTGTAGGAAATGAAGTAGAAGATATAGATAGTTTAAAAGAGCTTGATAATTTAACTTATTTGAATTTTTCAGATAATAAAGTGGTAGATATAATACCTCTAGCTAAACTAAGTAATTTATCAAAGTTGGGAATCAGATATAATCCTATAAAAGATTTAAGTCCTCTATTAAATATAAGAAGTTTAGATGAGTTATATATAGATGTTGATACTTTAGGGGCTAAAGGAGATGACTACTTAAGTACAGTTAATTTAAAAGTACTTAATAAATTGCATTTTAGAGGGGTAGATATTAAGAAATTCCAATGGCAATAAAAGACTATAAATTAAAAAGGAGTTGATTAGAAAAGTGAAAAAGATAAACAAGCTATTAATATTATCCATAGTACTATTGTTAGTAACAACTTTAGTAGCTTGTCAAGCAGACCAATTAAGTACTGATAATATTCAAAAGACAAATCTAAGCCAAAATGTAAATACCAAGAAAGTTTTAGTAGAGATGAAAGAGATAAAAAAAGGCAAACAGACAGGTGGAGCAACTTGGGAATATGATAAGCATGGTAGAAAAATTAAGAAAACATTAAAAAGTAAGGGAGAAGTAGTAGGAACAACAACTTGGAAGTATGATAAAAATGATAATGTCATAGAATTTCACGAAAAAGGAGATCAGTTTGAAGAATGGTGGAAGAAAAAGTATGATAGCCAAGGTAGAGTCATCTGGGAAGACCATTTTAAAGATGAGATATATAGGTCACCTAGGAGGACAATTTATAAGTGGGAATATAATAAAGAAGGTCAAGAAATAAAATACTCTCGTAAAGATGCCGATACTGGAGAAAAGGAGATAACGACTACTGAATATGATGATGAGGGTAGAAAATTATTAGTAAAAAAAGTTGATGGTAAAGGAAAAGTATTAGTTAAAGAAGAGTGGAAGTATAATCAGGCTGGTCAAGAAACCTATTATCAGAAAATAGATAACTTTATAGATTGGACTGAAAAGAAGATATATAAATATGATGAAAATGGCAATAAGGTTTTAGCTAAAAAACACATAAACCAGAGTTTAAAATATTACTATAAAAGTATTTATAATAAAGAAGGTAATAGGGTTAAATTAATATCTAAAGATAAGAATGGGAAAACAATATGGATTGAATATTATAAGTATAATCCAAATAATAAGTTGATAGAAGAAATAAGAAAAGATTTCAATGGGAAAATAATAAGAAAAATATATCATAAATATGATAAAAAGGGAAATGAAATAAGGTATTGGGGAACCCAGAATGGTACATTTGATTTTGATTGGGTTTATAAATATGATGAAAATGGAAATAAAATATACTATGCTGAGAAGAATGAAAAGGGAGAAGTGAAGAGATGGGAATCTTATGAGTGGTATCCCAATGGGCAAATGAAGATGTCTAATGCTACCACTTATCCAGAAGGTAGAGGTATTAAGCATTATGATGAACGTGGGAATCAGATTAGAATTGAATTTAAGGATAAAGAAGGTAAGACTACAGCATTAAAAGAGAGTGAATATGATGAAGAAAATAGGTTATTAAAAGAGACTTGGGCAGAAGGATACAGAATATATATTTATAAAGAGATAAAAATTAAGTAAAGAGGTGAATCAAATTATGGGCAATTTAGAATTAGGCGAAGGTCTAAAAGGAAAATATCTTTATTTAGATAAAGAAGATAAACCCAGGGGTATTTATTTTCAAAGAGAAGGAGAAACTGAGCCTGACTTTATAGTTCCTTATGTCCCGCGTAAAAGAAAGGAAGATGAAAGAGAAATTATTTACAAAGAAAGAATAAAAGAAGATGCCGAGCAAGTAATAAAGATGATAGAAGCAAATAAAGAGGCTGTGGAAGAAGATGCTCGTAATTATGCTATCAGTTCCAATCAAGAAATCGCTGATACCTTACTTACCTTTGGTTCAGCGATAAAAGCAATTCACAATTCACAATGAACAATTAAACTCAAAACCAAATGAAGATAAATAAGCGGTTACAATGCTGACCTTTTATTTATCTTCATTTAAATAAAAATTAAGCCACATGCTTTAGCTTGTGGTGAAGTAAAAAGGGTGATTTATGCTTAATAGTATCCATATATAATCAATAATATTTAAAATAAACTCAAAAGGAAAGGTTTGATATTATGAAAAAAAAGAATAGAGTACTAATATTACTGATGATATTCACATTAATGTTGCTACTAGTATCATGTAGAAGTAATGGAACAAGTCAAAGAGAAGAGGTAGCTAAGCAGCAATTTAAAGAGGAGCTAGAGACTTTACAGAGATTAGCCAAAGGACAGACTAATGAAGTTAAGGTAAAAGAAGATAAAGTCTATTTAATAAAGAAGTCAATTGTAGAAAATTTAGAGACAGGTAAAAAATATGTAAAAAGAATAGAAAAGTATGATGATAAAAATAATTTATTAAGTTTAGTTAGTAATCGAAAAAATGGTGAATTATTTTATTATGAGAAGTATCAATATAATGATGAAGGAGAGGTGATGAAATCAACAATATTAAGAGAGCCTTTTGGAGCTATAACAAGAACTTATAGTTATGATAAGCAAGGTAAAAAAATGGGATATCTAGAGACAAATGAAAAAGGAGAGAAGTGCGGGGAAGGACTTTATAAATACTATGATAGTGGACAATTAAAGTATCAATATACTAATGACCAATATACTAAAAAGACTAAAGAGATATATTATAATGAATCCGGAGAAAAAACAAAAAAAATTAATAGTAATTTGATGGCGGATTCAACTAGTTATTTTGAATATGAATATGATGATAAAGGAAATAAAATTAAAGAAGTTGAAAGTAAAAAATATGAAGCTAATGGAATGGTAATTAAAATTATAACTTACTATAATCAATTTAATAAATGTAAGAAATATATTGTAAAAAGTGGTCAAGAAGTTTCTACATGGTTTGAATATGAATATGATAAGAATGGGAATGAAATCAAATTCATATCTAAAGATAAAGATGGGGATATACAGAAGATTAGATTGAGTGAATATAATAAAATAGAAAAAAAAATAAAGGATTTAAGAAAGTCCAGAGATGAGCAAGGAGAATTTTGGATATTTTTATGGGTTGAGTATGAATATGATAAAGAAGGGAATAGAATTAAAGAGAAATATAAAGATCAAAATGGTGAAATCACATCAATTAAGCATATATTATATGAAAAGAACTGATAAATAAAAAAGGAGGTATAAGAATGTCAAAGATAGTTTATTATTATGAAAATGCATTCTATATAAGAGAAAAAGGACAATCTCAATCTGATGGACAACTATGGCAACCATGTCCTTATGACCCGATAACCGAAAGTCAAAAGATAGACAACCTAGCCAAACAATACACCAATGGCTTAAATGCAGCAGAATGGAAAGAAGAAGAAGAGGCAATGACAGCATTTTTGAATTCATCTGATATTTTGTTAACAGGATTGACCAGTGAAACCAAGGCTAAAGAAGCGATATTTGGAACAGATAGATTGCTTCCTATTCTCAAAGACCAGAGTAAATTTAAAGGCAGGTAAAGCAATTTACAATTCACAATTCACAATGAATAATTAAAACTAAGTGAAAATAAATAAGTGGTTACAATGTTGACCTTTTATTTATCTTCATTTAAATAAAGAGTAAGCCACATGCTTTAGCTTGTGGTGAAGTAAAAAAAGGGGGTTATGCTTAAGTATATCCAGATATAATCAATCAAGTTTAATATCAATCAAAAAGGAGATGATTTTACAGAATGAAAAAAAAGAATAGAGTACTAGTATTACTGATGATATTCACATTAATGTTGCTACTAGCATCATGCAGAAGTAATGGAACAAGTCCAAGAGAAGAGGTAGCCAAGCAACAATTCAAAGAGGAGCTAGAGACATTACAGAGATTAGCCAAAGGAAAGACTAATGAAGTTGAGGTAAATAAAGAAGATGTCTACTTAGTAAAAACAGAAATAATTGAAGACCCTGATAACAAAACACAATATACATCAAGAGAATG
Organism: Orenia metallireducens; assembly: GCF_001693735.1. Classification (GTDB taxonomy): domain Bacteria; phylum Bacillota; class Halanaerobiia; order Halobacteroidales; family Halobacteroidaceae; genus Orenia; species Orenia metallireducens. The sequence goes on along the minus strand of NZ_LWDV01000010.1, from coordinate 208,937 downwards.
GAAATACGATAAGAATGATAATTTATTAAGTTTAGTCTACATGAATAAAGATGGGGGAGAGACATATTATGAAAAGCATAAATATGATGAAAAATCAAAATTACTAAAGTCAACTATTAAGAAACAATTTATGGGGGGACCCATTTACATTACCAAAACTTACACCTATGACAAAGATGGAAGAAAGATTGCTTATGTAGCTACTAACCAGAAAGATGAGAAGTGTGGTAAAGGAATTTATCAGTATTATAGTAATGGTCAATTGAAATATGAATATAGCGAAGATGGATATAGCAAAAAAACAAAAGAAATATATTACGATAAATCTGGAGAGAAAACTAAAGAATTAAATAGTAATCTAATGGGAGATTCAGTGACTAGTTTCAAATGTGAGTATGATAAAGATGGAAATAAGATTAAAGAGATTCAAACTAGAAAATATAAAGGTAATGGAATAACAATTATAACTACAATTAATTATAATAAATTCGGAAAAATAACTAAACAAATAAGTAAAGATGAAAATGAGATTACTGATTGGTATGAAAGTAAATATGATAAAAATGGAAATGTGATAGAATCTACATCTAAAGATAAATGTGGAAATATAGAAATAATGAGAAAATATAAATATAATAGGCATGGAAAAGAAATTGAAATGACTCGTTTTGATAGAAATAATAATGGAGAATTAATTGAAAAGTGGAGATATAAGAATGAATATGATGATAAAAATAATAAAGTCAAAGCTAAAAAAATTATTGAAGGAGAAATTTTTACAATTCTTCATTACAAATATAAATTTAACAATTAAGAAGGGAGAAGACTATAATGAGTAATAATCAAATAGAAGATAGTAATAAAGTTTCTAAAAAAATAGTTTTTGATAAAATGAGTAATGCATTCTTTTTAGAAGTGAATGGCAAACAATCTAAAACCCCTTGGCAACCAGCTCCACCGAATTTAACGGAACATGAAGGAGATAAACTAGCCCAAGCCTACACCAATGGCTTAAATGCAGCAGAATGGAAAGAAGAAGAAGAAGCAATGACAGCATTTTTGAATTCAGCAGATATAATCTTAACAGGGTTAACGAGTGAAACCAAGGCTAAAGAAGCGATATTTGGAAAAGATAGATTACTTCCTATTCTCAAAGACCAGAGTAAGTATAAAGGTGGTATGTTACTAGGTAATCAGTTGAGTGTATTAAGATATTTTAAAGAACTACTTACTCCTGTATATAAGGCGACAACAAATACTGGAGCAAATATATTGATTGAATTAGCATTGGGGAGTTCTAACGATAAGGAAAAGAATGATTTATCTCCAGTAGTAGGGTTTGCCAATAGAGCAGATAGTACAATTAAAATTGGAAAAGATAGCAAAGAGGTATTTGGTAGTGTTAAGAAGTTATTGAATAATGGTTGGAAGGGGGTAGATGAATATAAGAACATATGTAGCAGTATAGGAGGACAAGTTGGAGATTATGTTGCAGTTTGGGCAGCAGCAGTGGTAACTGTATATTATAGGCATAAAAATGATTATCAAAATATGAGTCCAGAAGATATCAGAAAAGAAGTTCAATTTGAAGCAGGCTTAAATACTATTGCAGCCAGTATTATGGGGCTAATTGGAATTCCAGGGGCAATAATGTTAAAGACTGGATTCAAAACAATAAAGGCTGCTCCAGATGCTGCATCATTACTTATTGGGTTAGGATTACTCTGGATGAAATGTGCCCANAAAGGACAGACTAATGAAGTTAAGGTAAAAGAAGATAAAGTCTATTTAATAAAGAAGTCAATTGTAGAAAATTTAGAGACAGGTAAAAAATATGTAAAAAGAATAGAAAAGTATGATGATAAAAATAATTTATTAAGTTTAGTTAGTAATCGAAAAAATGGTGAATTATTTTATTATGAGAAGTATCAATATAATGATGAAGGAGAGGTGATGAAATCAACAATATTAAGAGAGCCTTTTGGAGCTATAACAAGGACTTATAGTTATGATAAGCAAGGTAAAAAAATGGGATATCTAGAGACAAATGAAAAAGGAGAGAAGTGCGGGGAAGGACTCTATAAATATTATGAAGATGGACAGTTGAAATATGAATATACCAATGATCAATATACTAAAGGAAGAGAAGAGATTTATTATAATGAAGAGGGAGAAAAAGAAAAGGTAATTTATAAAGGGCTTATGTTCGATACAGTATCAACCTTTGAAAGAGAGTTTAATCAGCAAGGAGTCAAAGTAAAAGAAATAGAGACAAAAAAGATTACTAATACAGATGAAACAATTCTGTGTACAACTTATTTTAATGAGATAGGTAAAAAAGTTAAATATATAGTTAAAAATGAAGATATAATAAAGTCGTGGTATGAGTGGGAGTATGATAAACAAGGAAATATAACCAAATTCATTTCTAAAGATAAAAATGGTAATATTCAAGGTTTTGATGAATACCAGTTTGATGAAAACGGGAATAAAACCAAGCATATAGATAAAAAATTAGTAGAAAGAAACAAATGGAGATTAAGGATTTGGCATGAATATGAATATAATGAGAATAATCAAGTCATGAGAATTTTATCGAAAGATTCTAATGGTATAGTAAGATTTATTACTCATTATGAATATCAAAATGGTACTAAGGGTGGAGATTAAATGTCAAAAGAAGTACTTTATAATGAAGAAGACCATATGTTTTATATTGTAGAAGATGGTGGTGCAATAGAAGATGGTCAGCAATGGAAACCTTGTCCTCCATCATATAATCTTGAAACGCATAAGAAAGAGATACAAGATTTAGAAAGAGCCTACACCAACGGCTTAAATGCAGCAGAATGGAAAGAAGAAGAGGAGGCAATGACAGCATTTTTGAATTCAGCAGATATAATCTTAACAGGGTTAACGAGTGAAACCAAGGCTAAAGAAGCGATATTTGGAAAAGATAGATTACTTCCTATTCTCAAAGACCAGAGTAAATTTAAAGGCAGGTAAAGCAATTTACAATTCACAATTCACAATGAATAATTAAAACTAAGTGAAAATAAGTAAGCGGTTACAATGCTGACCTTTTATTTATCTTCATTTAAATAAAAATTAAGCCACATGCTTTAGCTTGTGGTGAAGTAAAAAGGGGTGATTTATGCTTAATAGTATCCATATATAATCAATAATATTTAAAATAAACTCAAAAGGAAAGGTTTGATATTATGAAAAGAAAGAATAGAGTACTAATATTACTGATGATATTCACATTAATATTGCTACTAGTATCATGTAGAAGTAATGGAACAAGCCAAAGAGAAGAGGTAGCTAAGCAACAATTTAAAGAAGAATTAGAGACATTACAGAGGTTAGCCAAAGGACAGACTAATGAAGTTAAGGTAAAAGAAGAAAATGTATATTTAGTAAAGAAGTCAATTGTAGAAAATTTAGATACAGGGAAAAAGTATGTGGAAAGAGTAGAAAAATATGATGCCAAAGATAATTTATTAAGTTTAGTTAGTAATCGAAAAAATGGTGAATTGTTTTATTATGAAAAGTATCAATATAATGATGAAGGAGAGGTGATGAAATCAACAATATTAAGAGAGCCTTTTGGAGCTATAACAAGAACTTATAGTTATGATAAGCAAGGCAAAAAAATAGGGTATCTAGAGACAAATGAAAAAGGAGAGAAGTGCGGGGAAGGACTCTATAAATACTATGAAGGTGGACAATTAAAGTATCAATATACTAATGACCAATATACTAAAGCAAGAGAAGAGATATATTATAATGAAGAGGGAGAAAAAGAAAGAGTAATTTATAAAGGGCTTATGTTCGATACAGTATCAACCTTTGAAAGAGAGTTTAATCAGCAAGGAGTCAAAGTAAAAGAGATAGAGATAAAACAGATTACTAATACAGATGAAACAATTCTGTGTACAACTTATTTTAATGATAAAGGTAAAAAAGTTAAATATATAGCTAAAAATGGTGATACAATAAAGTCGTGGTATGAATGGGAATATGATAAAGAAGGTAATAGAACAAGGTTTATTTCTAAAGATGAAAATGGTAATATTGAGAGTGTTGATGAATATGATTTTGATGAAAACGGGAATAAAATAAAACATATAGATAAAGAACTATTGGAAAATAATACGTGGTGGATAATAGCTTGGGATGAATATGAATACGATAAGAATAATAGATTAATCAGAATTTTGTCTAAAGATTCTGATGGTATAGTAGGGCTTATTACTAATTATGAATATGAAAAAGTTAATAAGGGGGGGAGAGTAAATGTCAAAAAAAGTACGCTATAATGAAAGAGACCATATGTTTTATATTTTAGAAGAAGGACAATCAATAAAGAATGGTCAACGATGGAAACCTTGTCCTCCATCATATAATCTTGAAACGCATAAGAAAGAGATACAAGATTTAGAAAGAGCCTACACCAACGGATTAAACGCAGCAGAATGGAAAGAAGAAGAAGAGGCAATGACAGCATTTTTGAATTCAGCAGATATAATCTTAACAGGGTTAACGAGTGAAACCAAGGCTAAAGAAGCGATATTTGGAAAAGATAGATTACTTCCTATTCTCAAAGACCAGAGTAAGTATAAAGGTGGTATGTTACTAGGTAATCAGTTGAGTGTATTAAGATATTTTAAAGAACTACTTACTCCTGTATATAAGGCGACAACAAATACTGGAGCAAATATATTGATTGAATTAGCATTGGGGAGTTCTAACGATAAGGAAAAGAATGATTTATCTCCAGTAGTAGGGTTTGCCAATAGAGCAGATAGTACAATTAAAATTGGAAAAGATAGCAAAGAGGTATTTGGTAGTGTTAAGAAGTTATTGAATAATGGTTGGAAGGGGGTAGATGAATATAAGAACATATGTAGCAGTATAGGAGGACAAGTTGGAGATTATGTTGCAGTTTGGGCAGCAGCAGTGGTAACTGTATATTATAGGCATAAAAATGATTATCAAAATATGAGTCCAGAAGATATCAGAAAAGAAGTTCAATTTGAAGCAGGCTTAAATACTATTGCAGCCAGTATTATGGGGCTAATTGGAATTCCAGGGGCAATAATGTTAAAGACTGGATTCAAAACAATAAAGGCTGCTCCAGATGCTGCATCATTACTTATTGGGTTAGGATTACTCTGGATGAAATGTGCCCAAGCAGTCTCTAATGGTGTTAAAGAGAGTTTAAGAGTCTGTCTTGATAAGAAAGAGAGAAGAAAATATTCAACAAGTGAATTATTTTCACAAATGCTTAAGATTGGGGTAAAAACAACTATAAGCGAGATAAAAAATTGGAGAGGAATAATCGGGGCTAGTAGATTGTATAGTATCTTACCATGGGACTCTCCTACAGGAATTAAATCTGATAATAGTTATATAGTTGTAGAAAAATCGATAGATGGTCCCTCGATGTTTGATGCTTTTGTAGAGTTTTTTAAGCATGATGATAATAATCCAGTAGATGCTTTTAATATTTTAAAATTAGAAATTAATGAAGGAACTATAGCACCAGAAATAGTAAATGGATCTTTAAAAGCATATGATTTTATTAGTGGAAAGAAACATGAAAAATATACTTTATATGATTATAGTAAATACTTTAGTAATTATGAAACTCAATTAAAAATAGATTTTAAAGAAAATGGAACTACTTTTATAGGGACTATAGATATGATAGGAAAATTATATCAAGATATTCAGGAAAATAATGAATTGAAAAAAATATATCCTGATATTGACTTTGTGGCTTTTTATGACTTTGATGGTAAAGGTAATAAGCATATGATGGAATTAAAAGATAAAATAATTAGTTATACCGATACTGAAATATCTGCTGAAAATTTACGCCCTTTAATTTATGATAGAGAGAAGAAAAAATTTAAAAGAAATATTGAATCAAAGATTAAAAATGTAGTATTCTTACCTTTTGGAACAAAAGAATTAAATAAATACTTAAATAACTTATCTCAGTATTTTGGAGAGGAATTTGCTCAAAAAATACTAGAGGAAGAGACAAGAATTATATTGACCCCTAAGCATATTTCATATCAAAGGATTCCAGAGGTTTATGTAATAAAGAGTACTGAATTAATAGATAAGCAGGCAGAAGAAAGAGGGTTAAGTATAGCCAAAGATAAACTTACTTATGATGATATATTTAATTTACCACATAACAAAGAGAAGTTTATTAAAGCTAATTTAGCTGGGAATACAGTAGATACTGAACAAGACTACAATTATATCTTATTTTCTATAGATATATCATCAAGTAATTTAGCAGATTATTATCCATGGAAAAGATACAGATTTTTTATAAAAAATAATGATGATATATTATATGGAAGTAATAGTAGCCAAAATAAGAATACATCAAATAATGAAAAAAATAATGATTTTGAATTTTGGACAGGTCTTGGGTCTAAAAGTTGTTATAAAGATAATAGTAATCCTCAAAAAAATATAACAATAAACGGGGAAAGAATTGGAACTGCTTTAAAGAGAAGACAGGATTTAGAAGGTGGTTATGAACATTTAACTAGCAAACAAGAATATGAGGAAATTATAAAATTAGCTGATGATAAAGAATTAGAAGTTAGATATACCTATGATTTAAATGGTAGTTTAGTTGAAGATACCTATTTAGTAATTAAATATAGATGTAAAGATTATAGCGAAGATGGATGGAATAATTTAAAGATTAAAGAGTTTAAAGATTTAGATTATGGGATAGATATCCCTGATAAAGGAGAAAGTCTAGCAGGGTCTAATGCTAATAAGGTTAAGAAGAAAGAAAATGAATTTAAATTGATTGAATTAGAAGGAAGTACAGGCAAAGAAACATATAGTAAAATAATACTTAAAAATCAAGGGAATTATTTTATTCCAGCGGGTATAACCCCAATTGAAGATAGTGGAGTGCAAGAGAAAAGTGACTTACGTGAGGAGTATACTATAGAATCAGGAGATACCTTATCCCATATTGCTGAAAATAAATTAGGGAAAGTCAGTTTATGGGTGGAAATTGAGAGAGAAGATGGTACTACCTTTAGTGAAGAAGAGGCTAAACATTTGCGAATTGGTTCTAAAGTTTATTTACCTAAGAAATAATTTGGAGGTGTAAAGATTGGCTGAGAAGATATATGAAGACTCTAAGGGGAACAAGTATGTTAAAGATGATAATGGAAACTTATTTATAACTTATGCTCAACAAGAGAATCAAACAGAAAATATCTGTATAGCAGGCTTTAAAGAAGGAGATTATGGAATCTGGCTAGAAGGAGCACCTTATCGTTTAGAAGGAGATAAAATAGCTACCAAAGATGGAAAGAAAGAAGCATCTAAAAGTGAAATCTTAGAATTAGAAGAGAATAAATTTTTAGAGGAAGAAGAAAGAATTAAAGATGGCTTCTTATGGATTTATGCTGGAGAGAAGATAAAATTTCCTGAGGAAGAGGAGGAACAGAAAGAGGAAACTCAAGAAGGAGAGAGCCAAGAAGATAAACAAGAGCAGAGTACTACTAAAACAGTAGCAGCAGGAACTAATACAAGCAATAGTAGCCAATCCAAGTCAGAAACCCAAGAGAGTGATAAGCAAGAAAGTGAAGAGAGTAGCTCTCCTACTAGTTCAGGGGCTAGCGGAAGTAAGTTATATGTCTGTGCAGGAGCTAAATTAAAATGTAACCAAGGTGACAAGGAAGGGGCACTAAAAGTGGTAGCACCCCATAATATTAAGATGCAAGGTAATTTAGTGGCTACTATTATGGATAATAAGCCAATGGCAAATATCCAACCCTTTGGTAAATGTAAGAGTATGGCTAATCCTACAGTAGCAGCAGCTACAGCAGCAAATAAAGGTAAATTAAAGCCAATGCCTTGCATCCCTAATATTGTAGCACCTTGGACAGGCGGAAAACCAGATGTTAAAGTAGCAGGAAATCCTGCTTTGTTAGAAAGTTCTAAATTGACTTGTGCTTATGCGGGAATTATAAAGATTACTGATCCAGGTCAAGATTTGGTAAAGGGTTAATTTTTTTATCAATTGAATGGAAAAAATAGTGATATTGTTAATTAATATAATTTTAAAGGATAAATTAGCAAATAAATATACATGTATTAAAATGGAGGAATAATAATGAGAAAAGATAATAGCGAATTTATAACTGAATTTATAACAAAACCAGGGCATTTTACTAAAAATAGAGATTATTTTGCTTATGTGGAACTTGATGATTATGCATGTTGGGTATTAGCAGATGGAATAGATTCTGCTCATGATATATTAAGTGCTGAAATTGTAGTAGGAAGTATCCTCAATGAGTTTGCTGAAAAACCATCTATGAAGAGAAAGCATATTAAAAGATATATAAAGAATGCAAATAAAGCCTTACTGCATGAGAGTAGGATTATTAAATTACAGACAACAGTATTAGTTGTAGTAACAGATTATAGCTCTATTGTGTGGGGTAATGTAGGAAATACAAGATTATATCATTTTAGAAATGAAAGATTAAAAGCTAGATCTAAAGATCATAGTGTTGCTCAAATGATGGTGGATGCTGGTCAAGTTGAGGAACGTAAGGCCAACCAACATAGAGAAAAGAATAATCTAACTAAATTTTTAGGACAAGGAAGGAAAATAAAACCCTATGTTAGTAAGAAGACTAAATTAAAAGATGAGGATGCCTTACTAATTTGTACTTCTGGATTTTGGGAGAATGTTAATGATCAAGAGATTGAAGGGGTTTTAAAAGAAGCAACTGATGCAAAAGATTTTGTAGCTAAATTAGAAAAAAACATATTAAAAAAAGGTAATAGAAACTTAAATAATTACTCTATGATTTCTTTATTTATTAAAAAAGCCTTTAAAGAGACTAGTAATAGAGGAAAATTCTTAAAAAAAGTAGCAATATTTTTAATCCCAATTGTCATGTTGGCAGGAGGATATCTTATTTATCAGAAAGTAAATAAGATAAAAACCCTTAAAGCTATGAAAATAAAGAAAGAGAATCTTAAATTGGGAGAGTTAAAAGATACCTATAGACTTGAAGCAGAAGGTGATGAACTTTTTGAAATTGCAAGCTACAATGAAGCATTGAATAAATATAAAGAAGCTAAAGAAGTTTATGACAAATTTAAGCAGAAAGAGAAATTAAATATAATCAACCAGAAGATAAAAGAAACAGGTAATATCATTGAAGGTAGAGAAAATGAAATAAGAGCTGATGATTATTTTAACAATGAAAATTATCAAGAAGCAATAACTAAATATAATGAAGCAAGATTAAGTTATTTAAAGGTTGAAGATTATAATTTAAATACTATAGAAGAGAAGATAGTAAAGGCAAATAATATGTTAAAAGCAATTGACTACGAACAAGAAGGAGATATCTTTTATAAGGCTGGTAAATTTGCAATTGCTAAGGAAAAATATAATAATGCTCTTGAAATTTGTAAACAGAATAGATTTAATCAGAAATTGACAATGATAAAAATCAAAATAGAAGATACTAATCAACTAATAATAAAAACAGAGAAGATTGCCAAAGCAGAAATTGCTGAAGATAAGGGTGATGAATTCTTTCAAAGTCAAGAATTTGAAAATGCTAATTTAAAATATCTTGAAGCAAAGATTATTTATTTAGAGTTAAATAAGACAGAAGAAGCTCAAAAGATAGAGAAGAAAATCAAGAATGTTATTTTAACTAAGAATAAAATTGAAGCTGAAGAATATGAAGAAGTTGCAGATATGTATATGCAGGCAGAGAAGAAAGAATATGATGAAGCATTGTTTAATTATAAGGAAGCAAATAAGATATATTCTAAGATCAATATGTCAAATAAAGTTAAAAAGATTGATTATAAAATCAATAATCTTCTCCTAGCTAAAACTTTAAATCAAGCCAAGAACTATAAAGAATTAGCTCAAATAAAATTAACTAAAGAAAATTATCAAGAAGCTCTATTAAATTATAAAAAGGCTCTAGAGCTATATGTTCAAAGTAATATGACTAAAGAAATAGCAGAAATTGAAGAGATGTTAGAAAGTGTAAATTACAGTAAAGCTAAAAAATATGAAGATTCAGCAGACAAATATTTTAAAGAAAGAGAATATGACAAAGCTCTAGATAATTATGAGCAGGCAAAAGAAATATACTCTAATATTAATAAAAGTGAGGAACTTGAAGTTGTTGAAAATAAAATAGCAAGGACTAAAGAAAAGAAAGATAAGTTTCTGTTTATATTTTAATATAATGTTAGGTGATAGAAGATGAAGAACAATAATGAAATTGATTATATTTATTTGCCTAAAGAAAGTATTTTAAACAATAAATATATTATAAAAAGAAGACTAGCTGAAAGAAGTAACTTTTCTATAGTATATATGGCAGAGAATATTGAAAATAATGAAAAAGTAGTTATTAAAGAGTTTTTTCCGAAAAATTTAGTATTAAGAGATTTAGATGGTAAGACAATTATTTGTAAAAATAGTTTTATGAAAGAGAGTTTGCAGGAAAAAATGAATGAATTCTTAAATGAAGCAAAATTAATGAAATCTTTAGAAGATGAGTTTATTGCTAAATGTTATGAATTTTTCATAGAGAATAATACTGCATATATAGTAACAAAGTATTATGATGGGGTTACCTTAGATTACTATCTAGAAGAGGAGAAAGATTTTGAACAATTCTTAAAAAAAATATTCTTCCCACTATTAAATACTGTTGAACAAATACATGGCAAGCAATATATTCATAGGGATATAAAGCCAAGTAATATAATTATTCATCAGAATAGACCTATATTAATTGATTTTGGTTCTGCAATTAATTATAAGAGCAATGATAAAAAAAATATATTTTTAACACCTGGATTCTCTCCAATTGAATTTTATTCAGAAAAATCTAAACAAGGACCGTACTCAGATATATATAGCCTATCTGCTCTTTTATATTATTTTTTTACTACTAATATACCAGAAGAATCTCTAAATAGAATTATTGAAGATAATTTAAAATCTATTGATAGTTTAAATCAAGAAATACCAGATAAACTCAATAATATAATAATGAAAAACCTATCTCTTGATTATAAAAGAAGAGATAGAGTAATTGCCATTTTTAAATTAAAATTATGGGGGGTATATCTAAATTATAAATTCAAAAAATTAATATCCAACTTATTCAATAGATTTGGACAGAATATGAGTGGTTGATTTAGGGAAAGACAATCAACTTTCTTAAAAAAGCAATAAGATTTATAGGTGCTACAAATTTAAAATTATTTTAAATGATAAAAATTATTAATTAGGATAATGATTTTGTAGATAAGTTATCAAAATTTAGTGAAATTGTGATTATAATATGCATTTGTCTGGATAAAAGACTTTTTATTTCCAACTACTATTTAAGATAATGAAAATAGTTTTAATTATGCATAAAATCTGAAAATTTAATATACTAAAGTTGCAATTTATTCATTTTGTGTTATAATAAGACCAGCATTTAAAAATAATGTTTGTTTAATTTTTTTACATAATCGTTTTGAAATTATTAATTTGGTTTATAATAATAAAGTCAAGAGCTATTAAATTACTCTTTGAATCTATACTAAAAATAAATAACTAATATATAATAAATTATATCGGTAGAATGAAATCTGTTTAAGTTCTGATTAAACTAGACTAATTTAAGATTAGAGGAGAATAATTTCAAACACTTAAACTTTTACAAGTAGATTGAAATATTATTCATTGGGATAATTTCTATCCTTTAATTTAGTGAGGTGAAGTAGAGTGTTAAAGGATTTCTTTGGGAAATCTAAGTATGTTACTGTTGAAAGGAAGAGTAGGCCTACTAGAAAGGGCTTAGAAGCTGAAAAGTCTGGTAAAGAAGGAAAGAAAGAGATGCCAGATGATTTATGGACTAAGTGTAAAGATTGTAAAGAGATTATCTTTAATAAAAAATTGGCTGAAAACTTAAAGGTTTGCCCAAGTTGTGGTAATCATTTTAGGTTAACTGCTACTGAAAGGATATCATTATTAATTGATGAAGGTAAATTTGAAGAGTATGACGCTGATTTAGAAGCAACAAACCCATTAGGCTTCCCTAAATATGAAGAGAAGGTAGAGAAATATCAAAGAAAGACCGGTTTAAAAGATGCAGTTATTGCTGGTATTGGTGAAATAAATGGACATACTGTCTCTTTGGCTGCGCTAGATTCAAGGTTTTTAATGGGGAGTATGAATTCAGTTGTTGGAGAGAAGCTCACTCGTGCTATTGAGAGGGCTATTGATCAAGATCTGCCTTTGATTATTGTTGCTGGTGGTGGCGGTGGTGCTAGAATGTATGAAGGGATGCTTTCCTTAATGCAAATGGCAAAGACCAGTGCTGCTTTAAAGAGACTTGATCAAGCAGGGCAACTATTCATATCAATTTTGACTGATCCCACTTATGGAGGAATTTCAGCTAGTTTTGCTTCTTTAGGTGATATCAATATTGCTGAGCCAGGGGCAAAGATTGGTTTTGCTGGACCTAGAGTTATTAAACAGACAATTAATCGTGACTTACCAGAAGGGTTTCAAACTGCAGAGTTTCTATTAAAGTATGGAATGATAGATAAGGTAGTTAAGAGATCTGAACTTAAAAATACATTAGGAAAAATATTAAATATCCACGAAATGGGTAGTATGAGAGGTGAAAGAGATGCCTAGTAATTACTTGGATTTTGAAAAGCCTCTTGTTGAATTAGAAGAGAAGGTCAATGAATTAAAGAGTTTTATGGAAGAGAAAGAGATTGACCTAACTGAAGAGATAGAGCGTTTAAAGAAAAGGGCTCAAGTTCTACAAGAGGAGATATTCTCTAAGTTAGAGCCGTGGCAAATTTTACAAATTGCTCGTCATCCAGAAAGACCTACGACTTTAGACTATATTGACTTAGTTTGTGATGAATTTATCGAACTACATGGTGACAGACAATTTAGTGATGATAAAGCATTAATTGGTGGAATTGGAATGATTGGAGATCTTCCAGTAACAATTATAGGACATCAAAAAGGAAAGACGACTAAGGATAATATTGAAAGAAACTTTGGTATGGCTCATCCAGAAGGGTATAGAAAAGCATTAAGGTTGATGAAGCAAGCTGAAAAGTTTAATCGTCCTATTGTTGCTTTAGTCAATACACCAGGAGCTTATCCAGGTGTTGGAGCAGAAGAGCGGGGACAGGCTGAAGCTATTGCTAGAAATATGATGGAAATGGCAGGGATTACAGTACCTATCATCGTTGTGATTATTGGCGAGGGTGGTAGTGGTGGAGCTTTAGGTATAGGTGTAGGAGATAGAGTATTGATGTTAGAATATACCTATTATTCTGTATGTTCTCCAGAGGCTTGTGCTGCAATTTTATGGAAAGATGCTAAAGAAGCGGAGACTGCTGCTAAGGCTTTAAAGATTACTGTTAAGGATTTAATGGAATTAGGGATTGTTGATGGGATTGTTCCTGAACCTCCTGGAGGTGCCCACAAAGACTATCAACTCAGTGCTCAACTCTTAAGAGATGAAATTCTAAAAGAGATTGATAAATTAGATAAATTAAGCCCTGAAGAGTTGTTAGAGGAAAGATATAATAAATTCAGAAATATGGGGCAGATTAAGGAAAATAATCAAAAGATATTAAGTGAATTATAGATTAATTTAAAGAAGTAAGGGGGAGTATATAATGAAGAAGATTGGTGTATTAACTAGTGGAGGTGATGCACCAGGCATGAATGCTGCTGTTAGAGCAGTGGTTAGAAAAGCTATTCATGCTGGTGTAGAAGTGGTAGGTGTTAATAGGGGCTATGCTGGTGTTATTGAAGGTGATTTTGTAAAGCTAGATAAGAGTTCTGTTAGTGATATTATCGATCGTGGTGGAACTTTTTTACGTTCTGCACGTTGTGATGAGTTTAGAACTCCAGAAGGAAGAGCAAAAGGTGCTGAGCAATTAAGAAAAGAAGGAATTGAAGGTTTAATAGTTATTGGTGGTGATGGTTCTTTTACAGGAGCCACATTATTAACTAATGAGACTGGAATTAAAACAGTTGGTGTTCCTGCTACAATCGATAATGATATTGCTTGTACTGATGATTCTATTGGCTATGATACTGCTATGAATACTATTATTGATGCAATCACTAAAATTCGCGATACTGCTAGTTCCCATGAAAGAGCTTTTGTTATTGAGGCTATGGGAAGACATGCTGGTTTCTTAACATTGTCAGCAGGGCTAGCTGGTGGTGCTGAGGCTATCTTGGTACCAGAGATGAAGTTTAATATTGATGAAGTTTGTAATAATATTCAAGCTGGCTATGAAGCTGGTAAAATTCATGCAATTATCTTAGTTGCTGAAGGTGTAGAGATTGAAGGTCAAGAATTTACTACTAATAGAGATGTTAATCAAAGTAATGCCTTTATTATAGGTAAAGAGATTAATGATAGAACTGGTTTTGAAACTAGAGTTTCTATTTTAGGACATATCCAACGTGGTGGTGCTCCAACTGGTAGAGACAGATTAATAGCAAGTAGACTAGGTGCTGCTTCTGTTGATGCATTGTTAGCTGGAGAGACCAATAAGATGGTTGGAATAATACATAATAAGGTTGAAATTTCAGATATTAAAGATGCTATTGAAGGTAATAAAGAGTTTGACGAAGAGTTATATCAATTAGCTAATATTTTATCTATATAATTCAAATCAATTTTGAGGAGAGATTTGATTTCGAATTATAAATATAGTTAATATTTTATTTATATAATTTAAATCAATTTGAGGAGGAGTAAGGAATGAGAAGAACTAAAATTGTATGTACTATTGGACCTGCAAGTGAATCAAAAGAGAAGTTATCTCAATTAATGGATGCAGGGATGAATGTAGCACGTCTTAATTTTTCACATGGTGATTTTGAGGAGCATGGTGCTAGAATCAAAAATATTAGAGAATTATCTAAAGAGAAAGGTATACCAGTTGCAATTCTTTTAGATACAAAAGGACCTGAAATTAGAACTGGTGCTTTAAAGACTGGTAATGAGAAAGTTACTTTAGAAAAAGGTCAAGAGTTTGTTTTGACTACAGAAGATATCTTGGGAGATGCAACTAAAACTGCAGTTACATATAAAGATTTACCTAAAGATATGAAGGCTGGAGATACAATCTTAATCGATGATGGTTTGATTGGATTAAAAGTTAAAGAAACTACTGATACAGATGTTATTTGTGAAGTAGTTAATGGAGGTAAGCTAGGTGGTAGAAAGGGAGTTAACTTACCAGGTGTATCTGTTAACTTACCTGCAATCACTGAGAAAGATATAGCTGATATTGAATTTGGTATCGAGCAAGGAGTAGACTTTATTGCAGCTTCTTTTGTTCGTAAGGCTTCTGATGTATTAGCAATTAAAGAGATTTTAGATAAGCATGATGCTAATATTAAGATTATTCCTAAAATTGAGAATCAAGAGGGTGTAGAGAATCTTGATGAAATCTTAGAAGTAGCTGATGGTTTAATGGTTGCTCGTGGTGACTTAGGTGTAGAAATTCCACCTGAAAATGTTCCTGCAGCACAAAAAGAAATGATTAGAAAATGTAATAAAGCAGGTAAACCTGTTATCACTGCTACTCAAATGTTAGATTCTATGCAAAAGAATCCTCGTCCAACTAGAGCAGAAGCTAGTGATGTAGCTAATGCTATCTATGATGGTACAGATGCTACGATGCTTTCTGGTGAAACTGCTGCTGGAGATTATCCAGTTGAAGCTGTAGCTACTATGGCTAGAATTGCTGTAGAGACAGAAAAACAATTAGAATACTCTAGATTAATGGATAGAGAAGCTTTAGAATCAAGAAATACTATTACTGATTCTATCAGTCATGCTACTTGTAAGAGTGCTTATGAGTTGAATGCATCTGCTATTATTACTACTACTCAATCTGGATATACTGCTAGAATGGTATCTAAATATAGACCAGAGACTCCAGTTGTTGCAGTTACTCCTGATCAAAAAGTATTTAATCAACTAATCTTATCTTGGGGAGTTAAGCCTATCTTAGCTAATATTACTGACTCAACTGATGAGATGATTAAAGATTCTATGAATGCAGCTGTAGAAGCTGGATATGTTCAGAAAGATGATGTAGTTGTAATTACAGCAGGTACTCCTGTATCTGAACCAGGTACAACAAACTTATTAAAAATAGAAGTTGTTAAATAATAAAGTCTGAATAAAAAAGGTGTAAGGTCTTAATTAAGACCTTACACCTTTTTTATTGCCATCAACATATATTTTTTCTTTATTTAACATTGAACATAAGAGTGTTTTTAAATTTTTAGATAAGTGGCAAAGTACAAATTAGAAAAATAGAAGTAAGGATCATATAAAAATAAATTTATTTCTCTTTTATTTTGGCTTAATTTTAGTTAAAATTATGTAGTGGAGTATTATCAAATTCAAAATTAGCAGTTAATAATCTATTATTAAAGATTAACTTGCTAGTGGTTACTTTTGAATGAGAATTGCTTTAAACATTATGATGAGGTGATAAGATGAAGGGAATAAAATATTTAGAAAGTTTAAATAATAGGGGGATTAGATTAGGATTAGATAGGATAAAGCTATTGCTTGATTATTTAGGTAACCCTCAAGATAAATTAAATATTATTCATGTTGCAGGAACTAATGGTAAAGGTTCAACATCAGCGATTTTGACAGCTATCTATAAGGAAGCTGGTTATAAAGTTGGTACTTATACTTCTCCTCATATTACTGAGTTTAATGAGAGGATTAGAATAAACAATATTAATATCAGTAATCAAGATTTAGAAGAATTAATAGAAGAGATGAAACCCGTGATTAATAGGGTAGCAAGGGAGTTAGAGCTTCCTACATACTTTGAAGTAATAACTGCTTTGGCTTTCTTATATTATTATAGACAAGAGGTTGATTTGTTAGTATTAGAGGTTGGCTTAGGTGGTAGGTATGATGCTACTAATGCTATGAAGAGTAGTCTGGTATCCATAATTACAAATGTGAGTCTTGATCATACAGACCGCTTAGGTAATGATTTAGAGAAGATAGCTTGGGAGAAGGCTGGTGTGATTAAAGAAGGACAAGTTGTAATTACAGCTACTGAAGATGATATAGTAGAAAAGCAGATTGCTAAAGTGGCTAATGAGCAGAATGCAGAATTAATCAACATTAATAATAAGTTTAAATGGATTGAGCATAGAAGTGATTTATCCTGCCAGGTATTTGATCTTAAGAGCAGTAAAAGAGTTTATACTAAATTGCAACTACCTTTATTAGGTAGACATCAAGTCTTAAATACAGCTACTGCTATTGGAGCAATAGAGGCTATAGAAGATAGATATCCTCTTACTATAGAGGAGATCAAATCAGGAATTTCTAAGGTGAGATGGCCTGGTAGAGTAGAGGTTCTTTTTTCTAATCCGACGATTATTCTTGATGGTGCTCATAATATAGCTGGTGCAAAGACCTTGTTAAATGTACTTGATAAATTAGATTATCAAAACTTATTTCTAGTATTGAGTATTTTAGGTGATAAGGATGTTGAAGGAATTGTTTCTAGTATTGTACCTAAAGCTACTAAGGTGATTTTAACTCAAAATAGTAGTAATAGGGTAATTGATATTGAAAGTTTAAAAGATAAGGTAGAGAGGTATAATTCAAATATTGAGACTCAATTGAAGTTGGAGAAGGCAGTTGAAAGTGCAGTGGCTGAAGCTAAGCAAGATGATTTAATCTTAATTAGTGGTTCATTATACACAGTAGCAGAAGCTAGAAGTTTCTTACTTAAGGAGAAAGAGTAGGGTTGATTTATCAACTCTACTTTTTGTTTTTTTATGGTTGGTACTAGTGAAGTAACTTATAATTGTAAATTGACCATAACGAGTGAGTAGTGATAAGAGAATATTTCTAATATTCTCTAGCTATTTGTCATTTGTCGTCAATTTAAACACTAAAATTTATCGGCAAGCTAAGTATAAAATCTTTAATATAGTAAATATTACTAGAATGAAGGGGTTGAAAAATAAATATAACTTAAATAGAATCAAATAAAAGATTCTTAGCTAAGAAGTTTATCATAGATATTCAATATGTTGGAAGTCTAGTTTAGCTTTATTAATTTTGGGAGATGGTTTTGTTATTTAATATAGAAGATTATTAATAAATGATGATCTCTTTGCATAGTATTCTAGTAAGTTGTTGATTGAATTACTTATATAATTATTTAAAGGATTAGGTTAGTAAATATTAAATAAGATTATAGGGGATTTATTCTTTATTAAATTTAAAAAGAAGAGTAAGAAGAGAAGGGGAGGAATTATGAAGAGGAATAATAAGAATTTAAAATCAGGTATGTCCTTAGCAGTGATGTTAGGCTCTATGGCAATTATAGCTAGTGTTTTTGGATATTTTGTTTGTAGTTGGTTCTTAGATTATGTGACAGCTCCTGAAGAGGGGATTAAGTCAGTAGCTAATGACCAGATTGTAACTGAAGAGAAGATAGATGCTGATAATCAAGCCAATAACCGGAATCAAATAGTTTTAGCTGAGAAGGTAGAAGAAGATGATGCAGATAAAGAGGAAGAAGAAGAAGCAGAAGATACAATTGTAAATCAAAATATGAACCAAGATTTATATGTAGTACAGGTAGGGGCTTTTGCCAAACAGATAAATGCCCAAGGATTAGTAAAAGAATTGCAAAGTAAGGGCTTTACTGCCTATATTACTAGTAAAGATCCTTATAGGGTACAAGTGGGTGCTTTTAGGACCAAAGAGGCAGCAGAAGAATTAGGTTTAGAACTTAAAAATTATGGTTTTCCAATTTATATTAAACATTAAAGTTTAGACCCACGATGATTGTGGGTCTAATTCTTTTTTGTGAAGGATTCTAAGACTATAATCTAATTAATGTAAATTATACTAGTAATTATAGTGGAAAATAGTAATATCGATTAATGGGTATATCCTATTATTCCAATTTCTTGATTTTTACAGAAAAGATTTAATTTAAATATAATTGGTGATATAATTATATTGATGAAGGTTTAATTGTCCTTTCTCTTCTAGTTTATTTATATAACTAATATAATGCAGAGAATGGGCTTTTTTAGTTTATCATCTTATTATTAGGTTGCCTATAAATATTTTATTTTGGGCTTGATAAGATCTATAATAAATTTCTTACTAAATTCAGTTTGACCCTATAAGGAGGATAAGAGTCGTAATGAAACTAAAAGAGGTTAAAGAGATATTATCTGCTCAAGTTATAGTCGAAGGATCTGAGGATTTAGAATTACTAAGTGGATGTGGAGCTGATTTGATGAGTGATGTATTAGCTTTTTCTAAAGAGAATACTGTATTATTGACAGGTTTAACCAATCCCCAGGTAATTAGGACTGCCGAAATGATCGACTTATCATTGGTTGTTTTTGTAAGGGGCAAGCAACCACCAGAAGAGACGGTAAAACTAGCCAAAGATAGGGGTATTCCTTTGATGAGTACTGATAAGCCATTATACCAAGCCTGTGGTTTATTATACTCTGCTGGACTGAGAGCGGAGAAGTTAGCGAAATTAGAATAGAAATCAGACAAGCTATCGTGGGGGGATTAATTTGCAAAAAGATGAGATTAGGCAGGTTATTTTAAATTGTGAAGTGGAAGCTGGTGATTTCTCTGTTGGAGGGGAGGCTTCTAGTAAGTTAAAGAGCCTTCTCCATAAGTTAGGCATTCCTGCCCAAACAATCAGAAGAATAGCTATTGCTACCTATGAATTAGAGATTAATATCATTATTCATACCTATGGAGGGAGATTAAAGGCTGATGTTACTCCTTCTGAGATTAGAGTCATTGCTTCTGATAAAGGTCCTGGGATTGCTGATCTAGAGAAGGCATTTCAACCAGGATATTCAACAGCAAGCCAAAAAGCAAGAGAGATGGGCTTTGGAGCAGGAATGGGTCTTTGCAATATTAAGCGCTATTCTGATGAATTACATGTAGAAACGGAGGTAGGCAAGGGTACTGAGATAGAGGCAAGGATTTATCTTAGAGAGAGTGGTGATTCCAGTGAGTAATATTCATTCTGTGCTATTAAAGCCAGATAAATGTAAGGGCTGTACCAATTGTGTTAAGAACTGTCCTACAAATGCTATTAGGGTTCATCAAGGTCAAGCAAAGATAAAGGAAGAGTACTGTATAGATTGTGGAGAGTGTATTAGAAGTTGTGAATATCATGCTAAGTATGCAGCCACTGATGATTTAGCAGATTTAGAGAGGTATAAATATCCTATTGCTTTAGTTCCGCCTAGTTTTTATGGACAATTTACCCAGAATATAAATCCAGCTAAGGTAATGTTGGCTCTTAAAGATATAGGTTTTTTTCAAATTTGGGATGTAGCATTAGGGGCTGAAGTCCTAACTCAAGTTACCAAGGAGTATATAACTGATACTGATAGACCTTTGATCTCTTCATCATGCCCAGCTGTAGTTAGATTAATACAACTTCTTTATCCAGAATTATTGGGTTATTTGGCTCCTTTTAAATCTCCTGTAGAGATTATAGCCCAAAGAGCACGGGAGTTTATTAAATTAGAGTTGGGGGCTGATGATGAGGAGATAGGTATCTTCTTTATCACTCCCTGTCCAGCTAAGATGACCACTGTAAATAATCCCTTGGGTATGGAAAAGAGCTATCTAGACAGAGCTATAGCAGCAGACACAATCTATCATGAGCTGATAAGAAGGGTTGATAATTTAGATGAATCCTGCGGTATAGATGGTTATGATATACCTTACTTTGGAATTAGTTGGGCAAGTGGAGGAGGAGAAGCAAATCTTTTAGAAGATATAAATACCGTTTCAGTAGCAGGAATTCATAATGTGATGAGTGTTTTAGAGGAATTGGATAGGGGCGATCTTGCTCATGTTCGATATTTTGAGATGGTAGCTTGCCAGCCTGGATGTGTTGGTGGGGTATTGAATGTGAAGAATCCTTTTCTAGCAGAATTTAATATTCATAATCTAACTAAAAAGGGTATCAATCTTATTAAGCAGGACTTGAACAAATATGATTTTGATTTACAAAATCCTTTTAAAGAGAAGTCTATCGCTTCTTTGGATGATGATTTAATTGTAGCTATGGCTAAACTAACTAGGTTAGAGAAGGAGATAGAAATCTTACCAGGTCTAGATTGTGCTGCTTGTGGTGCTCCAGATTGCCGTACCTTAGCAGAGGATATTATTAACGGGTTAGCAAGTAGGACCGATTGTATCTTTATTTTACGCCAACAGGTAGCTGATTTGGCTGATGAGATGGCAACCTTAGCCCATGCTCTACCGCCAGTGATGAAGAGAAATAAAGAGGAGGACGATGATGATGAAGATTAAAGAGTTGGTTGATAGATTAAATTTAGAAGTTGTAGTAGAAGGGAATTTAGAGGTTGAAGTAACAGGGGGTTATGCTTCTGATTTGTTGAGTAATGTAATGGCTAGAAGTAGTGCAGGTGATTTGTGGTTAACTATTCAAGGACATCAAAATATAGTAGCTATTGCCCAATTAATAGAGCTCTCTGGAATTTTGGTGACAGAGAACTTCTCTATTGATGATGATACTGTAAAGAAGGCTAAGGAGTTAGGGATAAATATTTTACGGAGCAAATTAGATACTTATGAATTGGCAGGTAGATTATATCAATTAGGGATTGAATAATGATGAGGTCTTTTATAGCTGATCTGCATGTTCATAGTGTCTTATCACCCTGTGGAGATTTATTGATGACTCCACAAAATATAATTAATCGCTCTTTAGAACTAGGTTTAGATATGATTGCAATTACTGACCATAATTCAGCTGAAAATATTGGAGTAGCTTTAGAATTGGCTAAGGATACTCCTTTAACTATTATCCCTGGGATGGAAGTAGAGACTGTTGAAGAGATACATTTAATATGTTTATTTGATACTTTGGATCAGGTTCTACTTTGGCAAGAGAAGGTATATAATTCTTTACCTGATTTTAAGAATAACGAAGAGATATTTGGTCCACAATTATTAACTGACCAGAGTGATGAATACATGGATAGAGTAGATAAGTTGCTGTTAACAGCAACTTCTTTAAGTATTAATGATGTAATAAAAGAAGTAAGAAGCATAGGTGGTATAGCAATTCCCTCTCATGTAGATAAACCCAATTATAGTATTATATCAAATTTAGGATTTATACCACCTGATTTAGATGCTGCTATCTTTGAAATCTCTTCAAAGGCTAAGATTTCAAAAGTAATTGATAAATTTAATACAATTGATAATTATTCATTTATTAGTAACTCTGATGCTCATTATCTTCAGGATATAAAAAGGAGTATGAAGTTATATATGAAAGCTCCAAAAGTAAAGGAGGTAGAATTGGCTTTAAAGGGAGTAAACGGGAGGAATGCCGAAATAATGTGAGAAACATCACAAAAAATTGTGAAAATTATAATTATAAGCCAAATACTTGACTTGTGTATTCTAAAATTGTAATATAAGAGTATGATAAAATTTTTCTTTACAAAAATTTAATATAAAATTAATTAATTTTAAGTGAAAGAAGATTTGATGTTAAAATTCGTAAATAAAACAGGAAGATTTGGCAAGAAGGCTAAGTTTAATAAAATTGTATTTAAAAAGATTTCATAACTGCCATTAGATTGTATCTTTGCTAATAAGTAAAGAGATAGTTGACTTTGGTGATGTATTATGAAATTAATCAATTTATATACATATATTAAGCTTAGCTTGGTTTTTCTTAATAGTATTAAATCTTCTACTAATCTAATAGTACTATGAAAAAGGGGTGAAAAGGTTGAAGGTTAGAACTTTTGAACAGGGGATTCATCCAAAGTATAATAAAGAGTTGACAGAAGGCAAAGCCTTTAAATTTGCTAGTCAACCTGAAGAAGTTATTATTCCTCTTCAACAGCACATTGGGGCACCTGCTAAGCCTCTTGTGAAGAAAGGGGATATAGTTAACTTAGGTCAGAAGATTGGTCAAGCAACAGGTTTTGTCTCTGCTGATATACATGCAAGTGTATCAGGAAAGGTTTTAGCTGTTGAGAAGGTTAATGGTTCTTTAGCAGTTAGAATCAAAAATGACTTTGAGGATAGGAAAGATGAAACAATTAAAGCTAAAGGTGATTTAAAGGATTTATCTGCTGAAGAATTAAAAGATATTGTTAAAGAGGCTGGTATTGTTGGGTTAGGGGGAGCTACCTTCCCTACTCATGTCAAGGTATCTATTCCAGAGGGTAAGAAGGTTGATAAGGTTATTTTAAATGGGGCTGAATGTGAGCCTTATTTGACTGTTGACCACCGTACTATGGTAGAGCAAGCAGATAAGGTGATTTATGGGCTGAAGGCTTTGATGAAGATGGTTGATGCTAAGAAAGGTTATATTGGTATTGAGGTAAATAAACCAGATGCAATTGAAAGCATGCAGCAGGCTATTAAAGCTGAAGATATGATTAGTGTTGTTCCATTAGAGGTTAAGTATCCTCAAGGTGGAGAAAAACAGTTAATCAAGGCTATACTAGATAAAGAGGTACCATCAGGAGGGTTACCCCTGGATGTGGGAGTAGTTGTAAATAATATAGGTACAGCAGTAGCAATTACTGATGCTATTCAGACAGGTATGCCTTTGATTGAAAGGACAGTTACAGTTACAGGAGCAGTTAATGAGCCCCAGAACTTAATCTTTAGAATTGGTACGCCATTGAGTCAATTGATTGAAGAGTCTGGTGGATTTGTAGGAACTCCAGGCAAGGTGATTTTTGGAGGTCCGATGATGGGGCAGGCTCAAAGTGATTTAGACAGACCTGCTACCAAAGGTACTTCAGGAATTCTAGTCTTAAGTAAAGATGAGGTTGGAGCTTATCCTCAAGCAGGACCCTGTATTAGGTGTGCCCGTTGTGTAGATGCATGTCCAGCTAAGTTAGTGCCAACAGCTCTAGTTAATTTGACTAAAGCTGATATGAATTTAAAGTTACAGGATTATCATGTCTTTGATTGTATTGAATGTGGTTCCTGTACCTATGTATGTCCGGCTAACATTGAGGTTTTGCAATGGGTTAAATTAGGAAAAGAGAATCTACAAGCTGAATTAAGAAAAAGCGAATGATTGGAGGCTTAGTGATGAGTGATAGAACACGATTAACGGTTTCGCCAGGACCCCATGTTAGAAGTAAAGAGAGTACTTCTAGCATCATGTTTAATGTGGTATTGGCTTTATTACCGACTACTTTAACAGCAATATACTATTTTGGTAGCTCTGCTTTAATGTTAATTATAGCTTGTTCAATTACGGCAGTTGCCACAGAAGCTTTATTTCAAAAGTTAAGGGGAGTACCAGTAACTATCAGTGATTTTAGTGCTTTAGTAACAGGTCTATTATTGGCTTTGACATTACCTCCAGAGTTACCAATCTGGATGGCTATAGTAGGAAGTATCATAGCAGTTGTACTTGGAAAACAGGTCTTTGGAGGATTAGGCTATAACTTCTTTAATCCTGCTTTAGTAGGGAGAGCCTTCTTATTGGCAAGTTTTCCAGTAGCAATGACTACTTGGAAGATGATTGATGTAACATCTAGTGCAACACCTTTGGGTACAGAGAATCCTGCTGGTATTGCAATTAAGGATTTATTCTTAGGTAGAGTTGGAGGTTCTTTAGGTGAGACCTCTGCTGCAGCTATTATTTTAGGAGGGTTATACCTTCTTTATAAAGGTTACATTGATTGGAGAGTTCCAGTAGGCTATTTAGGAACAGTAGGTTTATTAACTACCTTTGTTGGTAAAGGTGGACCTATATTTCATATCTTAGCAGGAGGACTTATGTTAGGAGCATTCTTTATGGCTACTGATATGGTAACTACTCCTGTGACTAAGAAGGGAAGATGGATCTTTGGTATTGGCTGTGGGGTCTTATTGGTAATTATCAGAGTTTATGGTGGTCTTCCTGAAGGGGTATTATACTCTATATTATTAATGAATATGTTTGTACCAATTATTGATAAGTATACTTTACCAAGGGCTTTTGGCGAGGTGAAGATAAATGGTTAAAGAGAAGATAGATATGAAGCTAATAGTTGTATTGACTTCGATTATGATTATTTCGGCTTTAGTATTGAGCTTGGTCTATCAAGCAACGACTCCTTTGATTAATGAACATGCTGCTCAAGCGAAGAAAGAGGCTATCTTAGATGTTCTACCAGGAGCGGTTAAGTATGAAGAGTTAGAAAAGGGTGGATTAGAGTTATATCAAGGCTTAGATGAATCAGGAAGCCCTGTAGGGGTAGCTTTTCAACATGAAGGTAATGGATTTCAGGGTACTATTATCTTGATGATTGGGATGGATGTTGAAAGCAAGAAATTATTGAAAGTGAAGGTTTTAGACCAGTTAGATACACCAGGTTTAGGAGCTAGAATCTCTGAGAAAGAGTTTAAGGGTCAATTCCAAGGTAAATCTTTCTCCGATAATTTTGTAGCTAAAGAGGATGTAGATGCTATTGCAGGAGCTACAATCTCTTCTCAAGCAGTAAGTAATATCTTAAAGGATGCTATTGCTACAGTAGAACAGGCTTATGGTGGAGGTGAGTAATGTGCTAACTTTATGGAAAGATTTTATAAAAGGATTATGGAAAGAGAATCCGGTTTTTGTAATGTTGTTGGGGATGTGTCCGACTTTAGCGGTAACAAATACAGCAACTAATGGATTGGCGATGGGTTTAGCAACGAGTTTTGTATTGTTGGGTTCTGGGATTGTAAACTCATTGGTTAAAAAATTGATTCCTGATGAAGTTAGAATTCCTAGTTTTATTGTTATTATTGCTACCTTTGTAACGATAGTTGACTATTCGGCTAAGGCTTATGTACCTGCAATTGCTGAATCACTGAAGTTATTTATTCCATTAATTGTAGTAAACTGTTTGATCTTAGGTCGTTCTGAGTCCTTTGCTTCTAAGCAACCTGTTCACCGTACAATTGCTGATGCATTGGGAATGGGAGTTGGCTTTACTTGGGCTTTGACCTTCTTAGGAATTATTCGTGAGGTGATCGGTTTTGGAACTGTATTTAGAGGAACAGGTCTTGCAATGCAGGTAATGGGAGAGGGGTTTCAACCATGGTTGATTATGGTCTTACCAGCAGGAGCTTTTTTGACTTTGGGTACAGTATTAGGTGTGATGAATTACTTTAAAAGTAGAGCAGTTAACGTAAAAGTAGATATGCAAGATTCTACTGGAGAGAGCTGCCATACAGTATAGTTCAGTAACAGGTAACGAGAAAAAAGATTTCTATTAGTAGAAGATGGTGAATTCGTTAATAGCTAGTGGTTAAAATGTAAAAAGGAGGTTAAGGGATGGGCGACTTAGGAGAATTATTTAGTAGTTTAGTAATGATTTTTATGACAGCGGCAATAACTAATAACTTTATCCTATCTCAATTTTTAGGTATTTGTCCTTTCTTAGGAGTTTCTAAAGAGGTTCCAACGGCTTTTAGTATGGGGCTAGCAACAACCTTTGTAATGACTACTTCAGCTGTTTGTGTTTGGGCTGTTAATAGTTTTATTTTAGTTCCTTTAGGGTTAGGGTATTTAAAATATGTGGCTTTTATTCTAGTAATTGCTTCATTTGTACAGTTGACTGAGATGGTGATTAAGAAGGTAAGTCCACCATTATACAAAGCATTAGGTATCTTCTTACCTTTAATTACTACTAACTGTGCTATCCTAGGGTTGGCATTGATGATTCCAATGAATAATTATAATTTTATTGAGAGTACTATTTTTGGACTAGGAGCAGGTGCTGGATTTACGTTAGCGATTGTATTAATGGCTGGAATGAGAGAAAGATTAGAATTTGCTGATGTACCTGAAGCCTTAAAAGGAGCACCGATTACTTTATTGATTGCTGGACTGATGGCTATGGCATTTATGGGCTTTTCAGGATTGTAGAATTGGAGGTGGAATAGATGGAATTTGAGATATTTAGAAATGCAATTCCGAGTATGGGATTATTAGGAGCATTATTTGCTGGTGGATTGGCTTATTCATCAGTTAAATTTAAAGTAGAAGAAGACCCACGTAAGGGTGAGATAGAGAAGGCTCTACCAGGGGCTAACTGTGGTGCCTGTGGTTATCCAGGCTGTGCTAGCTTTGCTGAGGCTGTAGTAAAAGGAGAGACCGTCTGTGATGGATGCCCTGTTGGTGGTCCAGATGTAGCTGAACAGGTAGCAACTATTATGGGTGTTGATGCTGGTTCAGCTTCTAATGAGAGACAGATTGCTCAACTTCTCTGTCAAGGTGGTAAGGCTGAAACCTTTAATCAGGCTGAATATCAAGGGATACCTAAGTGTAGGGCAGCTAATAGAGTAGCTAATTCTAAATCCTGTGAGTATGGCTGTTTAGGTTTTGGAGATTGTGTTAGTGTCTGTGCTTTTGGTGCAATGTATATGGATCACAATGGTCTTCCTATAATTGATACCGATAAGTGTACTGGATGTGGAAAGTGTGTTAGTGAATGTCCAAGAAGTATTATCGCTTTAATGAGTAATACAGAGCATATAGTAGTTAGATGTAAAAGTGTTTTAAAAGGAAAAGAGGTTAAGCAGGCTTGTGAGAGAGGATGTATCGGTTGTACCTTATGTGCTAAAAAATGTCCAGTTGATGCAATAGAGATGGTAGATAACCTACCAGTAGTCGATGGAGAGACCTGTGTTGGTTGTGGAGCCTGTGTTCAGGCTTGTCCAACAGATGCTATCTTAGAGACACCTTATGAGACTATTAAGATTGAAAAGCCAAAGGAAGAGGTTCTTGTAATTACTGAGGACTGTGTAGGTTGTACTTTATGTGCTAAGAAGTGTCCTGTCGATGCTATTACAGGGGATCCTGGTAATAAACATGAACTGGATACTAAAGCCTGTATTAACTGTGAACAGTGTGTTAAAGTCTGTCCAAAGGATGCAATTGAATATCAAGAAATTTAAATAGTAAAGAACCGGCTTAAGAGCTGGTTCTTTTTCTTTATAACTTAAAAATCTTAACACACTATTAGTTCTTCTTAATAGAATATAGTATAGTTAGTTACTGTATTAGTTGAAATTGATACTAAAAATGATAATGCGATACTTTTGTGTGAATTTACAGTTAAGGTCTTTAAAATTGAAGGAGATTAATGTTTGAACGAAGCAAAAATTTAGAGTACAGTAAAGTTTTAATCAGAGAGTTTAATAATTGATAATACTTATTATTCTGATTGCGTAGTGAGTAGGCTTGCCACCAAGAGTCTTGCTCTATAGACTCGTAGGTTTGGTTACTTTTTCGCCCTGAAGGCACTACGTCTGAAGAAGTACTCTTGGGGTGCATCAAGGACTCCCCGTGGAAATTAGT
Organism: Orenia metallireducens; assembly: GCF_001693735.1. GTDB lineage: Bacteria > Bacillota > Halanaerobiia > Halobacteroidales > Halobacteroidaceae > Orenia > Orenia metallireducens. Next base: position 180,431 of record NZ_LWDV01000010.1, on the reverse strand, counting down.
CTTGGGCTGCAACCTAAGAAAGTTTGTTTGCTTTTAAAAAATATCGTAATATACCTATTAACCAAGAGTATCTGTATAAGGAGTTAATTATCTTAATTTTATATTTTTAAATTGTAAATTTAGATGATTATAGAAAGGAAGGGAGGAAGATGTACTTAATAGCTTTATTAATTTTAGCAATGGCTGTCAGTTTAGATAGTTTTTCATATGGAATGATTTATAAAACTTATAATATCAAAGTTAAGGGGATATCCTTATTACTACTCTCTTTATCAGGCTGGGTAACATTAATTCTTTTTGGAGCAATAGGAGAGTTATTGGCTATTTTATTGCCTATTATTTTGGCAAAGACAATTGCTATTATAGCTTTATTGATATGTTCTGTGGTGATTTTAAAAGATATAGTAACTTATAAGAGAGGAACTTTGAGGGGTGTTTCAGGAGAAGGGCAGAGTTTTTATATGCTAGGTGATAAATCTAATTATGACAATTTCTCTAAACTTATATATTATCCTCTAATATCTAAAGAATTAAGAGAGATGAAGATCTTAGAAGGTCTTTCTTTAGGAGTAATTATGAATTTAGATGGGGGAGTGGTTATGTTAGTATTAGGAATTATGAAAGGAGAAATTATCCTCCCTTCTATAATCTTTACTCTACTATGTCTAAATTCTTATAAGTTGGGGAATATATTAGTAAAGAAAGATTTTATTAACAGATTAAAATGAAATAAGTCTAAATTTTAAAACTTAAACTTAATTTTATTCCTAATTTAAAAAACATAACAATTGATAGTTAATCATGTTATAATGATATATAGTATTTGATTATGTCTTTTATAGGATTTTATAATTATTTTATTTGATTAGCTGGTTTATAAAAGTCATAATCTTGTTATAATATTGAAGGAAGGTTTTAATTTATGAACTCTATTAGAGACAAGTTAATCTTATCCTTATTGGTGGCAGGAGCGATTGTGCTCCATATCTTGGAGTTTATGCTACCTACCACCTTGCTCTTTCCTGGAGCAAAGTTGGGACTAGCAAATATTATTACTTTATTAGTGTTAATCAATTATGGATTTTTAAGTGGGTTACAGATACTATTAATGAGAATAGTTATCTCATCATTATTGATAGGTACCTTTTTAACCACAAGTTTCTTTTTAAGTTTGACAGGAGGTATGTTTAGCTTCTTAATTATGAGTGCTTTCTATTATTATAGTTCTAAGTTCAGTCTAATTGGTATCAGTGTCTGGGGGGCTGCTTCTCATAATTTAGGACAAGTAATCATGGCTTATCTACTAATGTCAAATTGGAGAATAGTATTCTATTTACCTTATCTTTTAATCTTATCTTTACCAACGGGGGTATTTATAGGAATAATTGTATTGAAATTAGAAAAATATTTAAAATTTGATTTGATAAATAAGCAGGAATTTGACAAAAATTAACGAATTAAATACCGAAGGCTATTTAAGCCTGTATCATGGGGGAATTTATAATGGAGAAGATTATATTGGCTTCTGGTTCACCGCGAAGAAAATCCTTATTAGAACAGTTAGGTCTTGAATTTAAGGTTGTGGTAAGTGATGTAGATGAATCCAAAGTCAAGGAAGAAAATCCTAAAGAATTAGTAAAAAAATTATCTTATTTAAAGGCAAATGCTGTTTCCACAGATGAAGAAGAAGTTGTAATTGCAGCAGATACAATAGTTTGTTTAAATAATAGAATTTTAGAAAAGCCTAAGGATGATAAGGAGGCTTTTCAAATGTTATCTGATTTGAGTGGGAGAACCCATCAAGTCTTAACAGGTATTACAGTAATTAAGGGAGAAGAAGCTATAACCGATTATGAAAAGACTGATGTAACCTTTAGAGAATTAGGTCAAAAAGAGATTAAAGAGTATGTCTCTACAGGTGCTCCTTTAGATAAGGCAGGTGCTTATGGTATTCAAGATCAAGGTGCTATCTTTGTAAAAAAGATAGATGGTTGTTTTTATAATGTAGTTGGTTTATCTTTAGTTAAGCTTGTAGAAATGTTAAGAATTCTTAATGTAGAGGTAGTTTTAAATTGAGTATCAATAATTATCTAACAATTAAGGATATGCCTACTGAAGAGAGACCTAGAGAGAAGATGGTAAAGTATGGTCCTGAAAGTTTATCAACAGCTGAGTTATTGGCCTTAATACTAAGAACAGGTTCTCAAGAGAATACTGCTTTAGATTTGGCTAATAAATTATTAACCACTTGTGAAGGGATAAATTGTTTGGTAGAGTATAGTATAGAGGAGTTACAAGAAATTAAAGGAATTGGGTTAGCTAAAGCTACCCAATTAAAGGCTGTAGCTGAGCTTAGTAAAAAATTAAATATTGCAAGAAGAGATTTGACTAAGGTTCATTCGCCAGGTGAAGTAGCTGAAATATTAATTCCTAAGATAGGCTATGACCATCAAGAGAAGTTCATAGTTGTTGTACTTGATATTAAGAATCAGATTATAGGAATTAGTGAGATTTCTAAAGGGAGCTTAAATAGTTCTATAGTTCATCCAAGAGAGGTCTTTCGCTATGCGATTAAAAAGAGTGCTGCTTCAATAATCTTAGCCCACAATCACCCTAGTGGAGATTTAACACCTAGTTTAGAGGACATAGATGTCACTAAGCGCCTTTTTAAAGTAGGGAAGTTGGTAGGGATTGAAGTTTTAGACCATTTAATTATTGGTAAAGATAAATATAATAGTTTAAAGGCTCAAAATTTATTTTAAACAGTTATTGTGAAAGGGGATATAGTTATGGTAATGAATATTTTTACTGCTCCATTTTCTAGAGATATGGGGATAGATTTAGGAACTGCTAATACGTTGGTTTATATTAGAGGAAAAGGAGTATTGATTCGAGAGCCATCTGTAGTTGCAATTCAAAAAAATACTTCTAAAGAAGAGGTATTGGCTGTTGGTGACGAGGCTAAGAAGATGATTGGACGTACTCCTGGTAATATCGTAGCAATTAGACCGATGAAAGATGGTGTTATTGCTGATTTTGAAGTTACTGAAAAGATGTTAAGGTATTTTATTACTAAGGCTCATAAACGTAAGCGTCTAGTTAGACCAAGGATTATCGTTTGTGTACCTTCTGGTGTTACTGAGGTAGAAAAGCGTGCAGTTATTGATGCTTCTTTACATGCTGGTGCTAGAGAAGCTTATTTGATTGAAGAGCCTATGGCTGCAGCAATTGGTGCAGGTCTTCCTGTTCATGAAGCTACAGGTAATATGGTTGTAGATATTGGAGGAGGAACTACAGAAGTAGCTGTAATCTCTCTAGGTGGAATTGTAACTAAAGATTCTATCAGAGTTGGTGGAGATGAGCTTGATGATGCAATTGTCCATTATATCAAAAATACATACAACTTGATGATTGGAGAGAGAACTGCTGAACAGATTAAGATTTCTATAGGTTCTGCTTATATAGGGTCTAATTCAGAGCTAAATTTAGATGATACAATGGATATTAGAGGTAGAGATTTAGTTAATGGTCTACCTAAGACTGTAACAATAACTGCTGAAGAGATTCAACAGGCTTTAAGGGAGCCAGTTAATGATATTATTAGAGCGGTCAAGAGTACTTTAGAGAATACTCCGCCAGAATTATCAGCTGATATTATGGATAGAGGTATTGTTATGGCTGGGGGAGGTTCATTATTAAATGGTTTAGACCAGCTTATCTCTCAAGAGACTGGAATGCCTGTCTATTTGGCCGATGATCCTTTAGATTGTGTTGTTTATGGTACTGGTAAAGTATTGGAAGAGATAAATAACCTTAAGAATGTACTAATCACTCCAAAAAGATTATCCTAGATTATTATAGTAAACTAATTAATGATATATAAATGCCACAGGTTTTATAGTTTTACAACTTTAGAATCAAATTTATTTTAAAGTTAGCTGACTATAACTTGTGGCTATTAAGCTACCTAATTTATGGCATTATAATTTATAATAATTTGATTTTAAAGAGTTAAAAAATAGTAATCTGAGATTAAGGTGATAGCTATGTTAGAGTTTTTAAAGGAACATCGTAAGAAGATAGTAATTATTTTCCTTGTTGTAGTCTTGATTAGGTTTATTAATCTTGTAGGAAGAGATAGGGATTATAATAAATTTGAAGGGCTAGTTATTGATTTATTGAGACCAGGATTTGTTGTAGTCAATAGTATCCAAGATTTTTCTAAAGGCACTCTTAGAGTAATCTTAGATTATAAGAGTGTAAAGGAAGAGAATGAAGAGTTAAAGGACAAGATAGAAAAATTAAATTATAGTTTAAGGCAGATAGAAAAGATAATGCTAGAGAATCATAGATTGAGAGAATCCTTAAATTTTAAAAAGTATGCACCTTATAAAGTAGTAGGTGGGACGGTGATTGGACATAGTGCTGACAATTGGTCTAATATTTTAGTTATAGATAGAGGGAGCAAATCTGGAATTAGGCGTAAGATGCCTGTAGTTGCTAAAGGTGGATATTTGCTAGGAATTACCCAGCAAGTTACTGCGCATACAGCACAGATTCTATTGATCAATGATGGTAACTTTGTAGCAGGAGGGCTTGTCCAGAGGAAAGATTCCCGTAATTTAGGGGTGGTCAAGGGGCAAACTCAAGAGAGTAGGCTTCTAATGAACAATTTATCTTGGGATGCTGATATCGGTATAGGTGATACGATTGTTACATCAGGTTCACAGTACTATCCTAAAGGGTTACCAATAGGAAAAGTTATATCAGTGAGCCCTGATAATTATGGATTAACCCAGTCAGCGCTCATAGCTCCTTTTATAGATGTTAGAAAAGTAGAAGAGGTGTTGGTTATTACTGACTTTAGTACTAAGGTCGATTTACTTGAGCCTTTAAATTCTAATCATCAACTTGAAGGAGAAAGAGAATAATGGTTTATTTATTATATGGTCTTTTGGTGTTTATGGCTTTTGTTTTGCAAAGTGCTATTATTCCTTGTAGTCTTTTTTATAATATAATACCTGATTTACTTCTGATTATAATCACTCTATTAGCTATCTATCGTGGCAAGACTGTAGGAGGGGCTTTAGGTTTTTTTACAGGCTTATTACAGGATTGGTTTTCTGGTGGACTTTTTGGAATTAATGCTATCAGTAAAGCGATTGTAGGTTACTTATTTGGATTTCTTAAAGATCATATCTATCCACAGAATATAATAGTACCTCCTGTTGGGGTAGCTATAGCTACTATTATTAACCAGTTATTGATAATTTCTTTTACAGATTATCTTCTAACAGAGTTGTCCATTGAAGTTGTGCTTAGATCTGTAATTATTCCTTTGGTGATTTATAATTCTATATTATCTGTAATTTTAAATATATTAATTTATAAAATTAATAATTATTTAGCTAGGAGGAAATTTATTGATTGATAATAATGAGAAAAGATTATTTCCCTTTACTCTGATATTAGTGGCTATCTTTCTCTTATTAATTGGTAGACTTTATTATCTACAGATTTATCAAGGTCAGAGATTTAAAGAACTATCAGAAGGAAATAGAACTTCTCTTAGGTCTATTAGTGCTCCTAGAGGAAGGATTTATGATAAAAATGGCAAGGTATTGGTCTCTAATAAGTTGGCTTATACCCTTTCAATCATTCCAGAAGATATTAAAGATTTAGATGATACTCTGGAGAAACTAAACCAAATTATCGGTTTAGATATAGAATTAGCCCATGAGAAGGTCAATAAAGCAACAAAGGGAAAGACTGTTAGATTAAAGAGAAATATAAGTCATGAAGAGCTAGTCTTGTTAGAAGAGAATAAAAGTGAGTTATCTGGTGTTATTCTAGAAGAGATTCCAATGAGAGAGTATGTTTATGATAAGTTGGCTAGTCATGTTTTAGGATATGTAGGGGAGATTTCAGCTAGTGAATTAGAGAACCTTTCAGAAGAGGGTTATAATGTTGGGGATATCATCGGTAAGACAGGTCTGGAATTATCTTATGAAGAGTATCTTCGAGGAAAAGAAGGAAGAGAGCTTGTAGAGGTTAATAATATAGGAGAGAAGATAAGGACTCTTGGGGTAGAAGAACCTATTGCAGGTTATGATTTAGTTTTGAATATAGATGCTCAATTACAAGAGAGTGTTGAAAGGATATTGGCTCAAGAGCTTGATTTATTAACAGAATTGGCTAAGGAGGATGAAGATATTATTGAACCACCTAGAGGTGGAGCAGTAATAGTAACAAATCCTTATGATGGTAGTATCTTGGCTATGGCTAGCTTGCCAGATTATAATCCAAATTTATTTGTAGGAGGGATCTCTCAAGAGGATTGGACAAGGCTGAGTACTGACCCTAAAAAACCTTTATTAAATAGAGCGATTGCTACTAGTGCTCCTTCTGGATCTATTTTTAAGATAGTAACTGGGGTAGCAGGTATGGAGGAGTTGGGGGTCAGGTCAGATACAGAATTTTATGATCCAGGTTATTATAAGACAGGTGGGGTTACCTTCCGTAACTGGTCTGATGTAGGTAGAGGTAAGTTAGATTTTCTAGAGGCTATTGCTTGGTCTAATAACCCAGTCTTCTTTCAATTAGGACATCAATTATATAAGAAAGATAAAACTCTTTTACAAGATTATGCTAGGGAATTTGGTCTAGGAGAGAAGACTGGAATAGACTTAAATAATGAAGCTACTGGGTTAGTGCCTGACCCTGAATGGAGAAAGAGTTATTTTAAAAAGAGAGAGGATAAGATTTGGTATCCAGGATATAGTATTAACTTATCTATCGGACAAGGAAACTTAAGAACATCTCCTATTCAGTTGGTAAATCTCATCAGTGCTGTAGCTAATGGTGGTAAGATATATCAGCCTTTATTGACTGATAAGATAGTTGATAGGGATGGTAAGGTGATTAAAGATTTGGAGCCTAAATTACTAAATGAGATGTCTCTTTCCAAAGATACTTTGGAGACAATTCGAAAAGGGATAAAAGCTGTTACTACTTATGGTACAGCAAGAAGAGCCTTTGAAGATTTACCTATAACTGTGGCTGGAAAGACTGGAACTGCTCAAACTGGGCAAGATAGACCCAATCATGGATGGTTTGCTGGGTATGTACCTGCTGATAAACCAGAGATTGCAATCGTTGTTTTTATCGAGTATGGAACTTCAAGTGGTAATACATTACCTATAGTTAAAGAGATTATTAAGGAGTATTTTGATTTAGAATTAATCTCTGAGGATGAAGGCTCTGAATAAGAGATATAAAATCAATGGATTATTATAATCAACTAATATGAGATTAATGGTCACTATTATATTTTTAGATTCATTGATTATCTAGGAGGAAGTAAGATGCTGAATAGAGGAGTGACATTTAAAGGTGATTTAGAAGGGCTTATTATAATTTTGAATGATGAATTAGAATTTGATTATATTAAAGATGAATTAAGGAGTAAGTTTATCGAAGCCGGGGATTTTTTCGATGATGATATGATGGTTAGAATTAAATTGGGTAGAAGGGGTTTAACTATTAAGCAGAAGAATGAATTATTAGAAATTTTCAAAGAACAACGGGGTATTTCGGTGATTGAGTTTATCAATAATGATAATAGGTTTGTAGACTCCAAGGAAGAGGGAGATACACTATTGGTTAAACGTACAATACGCTCAGGACAGACTGTGAGATTTGAAGGCAATATTGTAGTTTTAGGAGACGTAAATCCTGGTGCAGAGATTGTAGCAGAAGGTGATATAGTAGTCATGGGTCATTTTAGGGGTATTGCTCACGCAGGAGCTAAAGGCGATACATCAGCTACTATATCAGCCTTTAGACTAGAGCCTACTCAGCTTAGGATTGCAAATTATATTACCCGTGCTCCTGATATTCCTCCTAATTCTCCTGACACTCCAGAGATTGCTTCTTTGAAAGATAAACATATTATTATTGACTATTTGAGAAAGTAAAGGGGGTATTTTGATGGCTGGAAAGGCTTATGTTATCACTTCTGGAAAAGGTGGGGTTGGAAAGACTACAACAACTGCCAATCTAGGGACTGGTTTAGCTAAATTAGGAAAGAAAGTTGTATTGATAGATGCTGATATAGGGTTGCGTAATTTAGATGTAGTATTAGGTTTAGAGAATAGAATTGTATATGATATAGTTGATGTAGTGGAAGGCAACTGTAGATTAGAACAGGCTTTAATTAAGGATAAGAGGTATAGTAGCTTATGTCTGTTGCCTGCTGCCCAAACTAGGGACAAGACTGCTGTTACTCCTGAACAGATGATTGAATTGACTGATCAATTAAGGGAAGATTTTGATTATATTATTATCGATTGTCCAGCAGGTATTGAGCAAGGATTTAAAAATGCTATAGCAGGGGCCGATGAAGCAATAGTAGTAACTACTCCAGAGGTTTCGGCAGTTAGAGATGCAGATAGAATTGTTGGGATGTTAGAGGCAGAAGGCGTTCATGACCCACAATTGATCATAAATCGTGTGCGAATAGATATGATAAATCGTGGAGATATGATGGATATTGAGGATATGATTGAAATTTTAGCTATAAAATTACTGGGGATTGTACCTGAAGATGAGAAGATTGTTGTATCCACAAATAAGGGTGAGCCAGTAGTTTTAGCAGAGAATAGTCGTTCAGGAGAAGCCTTCTGGAACATTACCCGCAGAATTGAAGGGGAAGAGGTTCCGTTAATTGATTTAGAAGAGGGATTATTAAACAAGATAAAGCGCTTAGTGGGATTAGGATAATAAGGATTAAAGTTATATAATGTCTGAAGTTTTATTAAATCTGTTAGTTTAATAAAAGCCCTAAAAAGAAACCTTATTGATGTAGAGGACTATTTGGTAGCCAGATATAGTATTGATTTTGGCTAACTGTAATTCTTTCTAGATGATGAAATAAATTTAAAAATAGGGTTGTGGGAGGGAAAAGAAGTTTGTTAGATATAATGAAAGGGATTTTTAACAACAAGGAAGATGTTTCTAGTAAAGATGTAGCTAAAGAAAGGTTGAGGTTAGTGCTAGTGCATGATAGAATAGGGGTATCTCCAGAGATAATTGAGGAAATGAAGGAAGAGTTAATTGAGGTAATCTCTAAATATTTAGATATAGATGATGAGAGAATAGATATGGATTTAGAGCGACAAGATAATTCCGTAGCTTTAATTGCAAATATACCAATTAAAAGACTAAAGAAGAGATAAAGGTAAATATTTTATAATTAATAGAATTTATTTATCATTATTTTTAAAATCGACTTTATTTAGTTAATTTTCAATTATTAAGAATAGATTTAAAAATTAAGACCAGGTTGAACCTGGTCTTAATTTTTGGTGGACTAATATTATTTAATATTATATAATTTATTAGTGAAAAGAGAGAATGATTTAAAGGTATACTAAGATTTTATAATTGATTAGCTATAGAATTAGGATAATAAATAAGGGAGGGGATTATAATTAAGAAGCTAATTAAGAATATTGACTATTTAATACCAATAATTACTCTATTATTAATCATAACAGGTCTAGTGATTATTGGTAGTGCTACTAATATCACAGATAATCCCCTATTGCAGAATACTTTTTTGAAGAAACAGATTATAGCTGCTATAGTTGGAATTATTCTGGTTATTATTAGTCTATTCTTTGATTACAGGATTTTACGAGATTACGTTAGTGTTATCTATGTTTTAAACATTTTAATCCTCCTTACAGTACTATTTTTCGGTAGTACTATAAAAGGTGGTCAGGGGTGGATTAGGTTAGGTCCAGTTAATTTTCAGCCAGCTGAAACTGCTAAATTAGCTGTGATTATTGCCTTGGCTGATGTTCTGGCTAAAGGTAAATATAATGTTTATTATATTTTAGGATTGATAGTTCCAGGGATATATATAGGTGTCCCTTTTATATTGGTTTTATTACAAAATGACTTGGGTTCGGCTTTAGTATTAATAGCTATCTTTGTTGGAATGATATATGTAGCTGGAGCTAATGCTAAGTTTCTAGTAGGAACTTTTTTAAGTGGAATAGGTACAGTAGTGGCTTGGATAACAGTTCATATTTATTGGGGGGTACCAATTCCTTTAAAGCAATATCAGTTAAATCGATTATTGGTTTTAGTCAACCCTCAATTAGACCCTTTAGGTGCAGGATATAATGTGATTCAATCAAAAATTGCTATAGGGTCTGGGGGGCTATTAGGAAAAGGTCTTTTTGGAGGAACCCAGAATCAGCTTAATTTTCTACCTGAGCGCCATACTGACTTTATATTTTCAGTCTTAGGTGAAGAATTTGGTTTTATTGGTGCTCTATTAATCTTATTATTATATCTGCTCCTTTTATGGAGAGGAGTAAAGGTGGCAATGGAGGCTAAAGATGAATTTGGGCAGTTATTGGTAGTTGGCATCTTATCGATGTTTGCTTTCCATATTTTGGAGAATGTGGGTATGACTATTGGTATAATGCCTGTTACAGGAATTCCTCTTCCATTTCTTAGTTATGGAGGTAGTTCTTTGTTGACAAATTTAATGGCAATTGCTATTATTATGAATGTTAATATTAGGAGAAAGAAGATGCTCTTTTAGTTAAGTAGTGACAAGTAACAAGAAGCGAGTGATAAGTGGCTTATTACTTGTTATCTGTTACTTGTCACTCTATTTAATAGACATATTAGATTATTGCCACTAATATTTATATTAATGAAAGAAGGTGGCAATAGGATGTTAAAGATGTTAGGTGTGAAATTTAAGTTAAATATATTATTTCTTCTGATATTATTCTTGTTTTCAATTTCAGGACTATTTTTAACTGCTAGTATAAATTTTATTATTGTAATTTTACACGAATTGGCTCATTCTCTTATGGCTCAAAAAGAAGGGGTTAGGGTTAATGAGATTGAATTATTACCCTTTGGGGGGGTAGCAAAATTTCGAGATTTAATTCAACTAAAGCCTAAAAGTGAGATAAAGATCTCCTTAGCAGGTCCTATCTTTAACCTTGTTTTAGCAGGAATAACTTTAATTTTATTAAGGTATAAGATTATTCCTTTAAAATCAGGATTTTATTTTATTAAGGTTAATCTGACAATTGGATTATTTAATCTAATTCCTGCTTTACCTTTAGATGGGGGGCGTGTAGTTAGAGCATTTTTGACCAATAAGGTTGGCTTTAAAGAGGCTACATACTATACATTGAGATTGAGTAGAGTAATAGCTATATTTTTGGGTGTTATAGGTGTGATTGGGATTTATTATGGGTATGCTAATATTATTCTACTCTTTATAGCTTTTTTTATCTATTTTGCTACTTTAAAAGAGGGCAGATATGCTTCTTATGTTCTCATGCAATATATTGCTAAAAAGAGGGGTAACCTTTTAAAAGAGAGAGTTATATATATTCAACAATTAATTGCAGTTGAAGATACTCCATTAAAGGAAATTGTTGAGAGGTTAGTACCTAACCGTTTTCATACTATTAGGGTAGTAGATAATGATATGAAGTTATTAGGGGTAGTGACAGAAGATAAATTTATCAACTCTTTAGTCAATGAAGGAATAGAGATGCCGATAAAGGATCTGTTGAAGTAGTTTGTTTATAAGTTGATAGAATAGAGAGATATTGCGACATTTTTACTTTTTAAAAAGTAGACAAAATCCTTAGGTTGCAGCCCAAGAATACTTCCTACGGGTTTAAATAACAAAACCTTCGTTGCAGAGCCCACTCACTATGCAATCGATATTTATTTAAGTTAATAATCTTAGAGTTCTAATTCAAAGATTGTATTATTACTATTATTCATTTAGAATACTTGCTTTGTTCAAACATAAAGGAAGTTTAGTGAAGTAATTGGTTTTTACTGAGCTTGAGTTGAACTTATCCTTTAAGGTTAATTTTTTTCGCTTCTAAAGATCGTAACTGTCAACTCAAAAAATGTCGCAATACACCCATTAACTAATAATATCTACTTTAAAATTTAACTAAGAAAAATTAATAATCAAAAGCTATCTAAGGGGCGTAGTATATTACTATATTACGCCCCTCTGATTGATTCTATAATATAGTCAAATTTTATGATAATAATTGTAAGATAAGGAGTGAAATTGATGACAATTGATTTAGCTAATAAGATACAAGAGATTCTACCAGAAGTAAGCAAGCCAACCCGTTATATGGGAAATGAATTAAATATGATCAAGAAAGACTTAAATCTGGTAAAGGTCAAGTTTGCTCTTGCTTTCCCTGATGTTTATGAGGTAGCTATGTCCCATTTAGGGATTAAGATTTTATACCATCTATTAAATGAAAGAGAAGATGTAGCAGCTGAGAGGGTTTATGCACCTTGGGTTGATATGGAGAAGAAGATGAGAGAGAATGATATTCCATTGTTTACCTTAGAGAATAGAGCTAAAGTAGCTGATTTTGATATGCTAGGGTTTACTCTACAATATGAGATGAGTTATACAAATATCTTGAATATGTTGGATTTAGCAGGAATACCATTAAGAAGTGAAGATAGAGGGAAGGAGTTCCCATTAGTTATTGTTGGAGGTCCTTGTGCCTTCAATCCAGAACCTTTGGCACCCTTTGTAGATGTAGTACTTTTAGGAGAGGCTGAAGCTGCTATTGGGGAGGTAGTCGATGAATATTTAGCTTGGAAGGATAGCGGTGCTTCTAAAGAAGAGCTATTAAAGAATTTATCAAAAATTGAAGGTATCTATGTACCTAGCTTTTATGAGATAGATTATAATGATGATGGGGAAGTAGTTAGATTTGAAGCTAGTAATGGTGCTCCAGAAATTTTGAAAAAGAGGGTTATTCAGAATCTAGATGAGTCTTATTATCCTGAGAAATTTATTTTACCATATATGGGGATTGTTCATGATAGGGTAACTTTAGAGGTGGCTAGAGGATGTACTAGGGGTTGCCGTTTCTGCCAAGCAGGTATGATTTATCGTCCAGTTAGGGAGAGAAGCCATGAAAGAATTAAGGATTTAGCAAGGAAGTTGATTGAAAGTACTGGTTATGAAGAGATTTCACTATCATCGTTGAGTACTAGTGATTATAGTAGGATAGAGGATTTAGCAAAAGAACTTTTAGAAGAGTATAAAAACCAAAGAGTAAGTGTTGCTTTACCTTCAATGAGAGTAGATTCTTTTTCGGTAGATTTAGCTAAAGAGCTACAAGCAGTCAGAAAGACAGGATTAACCTTTGCTCCAGAAGCTGGAACCCAGAGATTACGGGATGTTATCAATAAGGGGATTGATGAAGAGGATTTACTAAAGACTACTGAAGCTGCCTTTAAAGAAGGTTGGAGAAGGGTTAAATTATACTTTATGATGGGTTTACCTACTGAAACCTTAGAGGATATTAGAGGAATTGCTGATTTGGCTAAGAAGGTAGCTGAGCTAGGTGATGAAATTAGAAGAAATTCTGATAATAAACGGAGGGTAAAGGTAGGTGTAAGTGTGTCTACCTTTGTTCCTAAGACCCATACTCCATTCCAATGGTCTAAATTTAATACTTTAGAAGAGATTAAAGAGAAGCAACAATTACTCCGAAATGAATTAAGGGGCAAGGACTTATCCTTTACGTGGACTGATCCGTACTTAAGTACTATGGAAGCTGTCTTTGCTCGTGGTGATAGAAGAGTTGCTGAAGTTATGGAGAGAGCTTGGGAGATTGGAGCTAAGTTTGATGGATGGAGTGAGCACTTTGACTATCAACGATGGCAGAAAGCCTTTGAAGATTTAGGGTATAATTTAGAAGAGTATGTTTATCGTAATTTTAATCTAGAAGGAAGATTGCCTTGGGATCACTTAGAGGTAGGTGTTGATAAAAGATATTTAAGAAAAGAGTACCAGAAAGCTATTGATGTAGAATTGACACCAGATTGTAGATTTAATAACTGTACTGGATGTGGGATTTTAAAGAATTTAGATGCAAGAATCTCACTAATGGGTGGTGAGAATAGTGGAAAATAGTAAAATCAGAGCTAGGGTATTAAAGGGTGATGAGGTAAGATTCATCTCTCATTTGGATTTTTTAAATACAATGAATAGAGCATTACGTAGAGCAAATATTCCTATAGCTTATTCTCAAGGATATAATCCTACCCCTAATATCTCCTTTGCTACTGCTTTGGCTGTGGGATTGACTAGTGATAGTGAATATATTGATTTTGAGATGGAAGAGAAGATGGAAGTTCAAGATTTTAAAGAAGGCTTAAATAAGGCTTTACCAAAAGGGATTGAAGTTCTAGAAGCTGAGCAACTGGTAGCTAAGAGCAAATCTTTAGCCTCATTGGTCAGCCAATCAAGTTATTTTGCTAGATTAGAATTGACTGAAGAGATTAAGATAGATAAATTAAGAGAAGAGGTAGCAAATTTTTTATCTCAACAGGAGATTGTGATTAGAAGGAAGAGAAGAAGAAAGAAGGATAGAGTCTTTGATATTAAGCCAATGATATCTAAGCTAGAAGTTATAGGTGTTCAAGAGAATTTAGCAACGATTAGTATGTTGGTGCAGACAGGAAGTTCAGGGAATCTACGACCTGAAGAGGTGATTGATGCTTTAGCTGATTATTCGGAGTTTATTCAACCTGCAAAACTGGTCAATATTCACCGTTCTGGATTATATATAGAAAGAGAGGGTGAGATTTTAACTCCAATAGAAGCAGTGAAAAGATAGTGGATAGTGAAGATTGTACAGTTTACAGTTAAAAGATTAAAAACTTATATTAATGATTTAGAATTTAACTGTCAACTGTTAACCGTAAACTGTAAACTGGTGTGTCGGGAGGTGAGAAGTTGAGTAAGGAGATAGTTATTAATGATATAGGGCTAGAAACAAGGATTGCTATCTTGGAGAATAGGGAGCTAGTAGAGATTATTTATGAGCGTGATTTTTCTGAACAGATAGTAGGTAATATCTATAAAGGAAGGGTTGAGAGTGTACTTCCAGGGATGCAGGCAGCCTTTATAGATATTGGATTGGAAAAGAATGTCTTTTTACATGCTAAAGACTTGACTTCTGTTGTAGGAGAGAAGGGCTTTAGAATTGAAGAGGTCATTCGAGTAGGGCAGGAGATTTTAGTACAGATTACCAAAGAAGCTTTAGGTACTAAAGGACCTAGAGGTACTTGTAAATTAAGTCTTGCAGGGAGATATCTTGTATTGATGAATAGTAAAAGGCATGTAGGCGTCTCTAGGAGAATTGATAATAATTCTGAAAGAAAGAGGTTAAAGAGTATAGCCTATGAGATTCTACCTGAAGATAAAGGGTTAATTGTGAGAACTGTGGCAGCCTATAAAGATGAAGAAGAGCTTAAAAAGGACCTTAATTTCCTACTCAATCTTTGGGAAGAAATAGAAGAAGAAGCAAGTAAGGATAAAGCACCTTCTTTAATTTATAAGAGTCTTAACTCTGTTAAACAGGTAATTAGAGATAAGTTTACTTCTGAAATTGATAAATTGATTATAGATAATAAGAAAGATTATCACCAAGCGATGAAGATACTTGAGCATATCTCACCAGAATTGGAGAGCAGAGTGTATTATTATAACCATCCTAAGCCTATCTTTGATTATTATAATATTGAAGAGGAGATTAAGGGATTATTAAAGCGTAAAGTGCCTTTAAATTGTGGCGGATATATCATCATTGATAATACTGAGGCTTTAACAGCAATAGATGTTAATACAGGAAGCTATGTAGGTAAGGATAATTTAGAGGATACTGTTGTTAAGACCAATTTAGAAGCAGCTAAAGAGATAGCTAAACAGTTGAGATTAAGGGATATTGGTGGTATCATCATCATTGATTTTATAGATATGAAAGTAGATGAAGATAGAGAGTTAATCTTGGATACCTTAAGGGCAGAGCTAGATAAAGATAAGACAAAGAGTAATATCTTAGGTTTGACCAAATTGGGCTTAGTAGAGATGACACGTAAGAATGAAAGGGAGGGGGTTGGTGAATTTTTACAACAAGAATGCCCTTATTGTCAGGGAACAGGGACTATCTTATCTGAAGATACTATCTTTTTAGAGACTATTCGCCAAATTAAAGAGATATTTTGGCAGAGTAGAGCAGAAGCTATATTGTTAGAGGTTCATCCTAAAATAGCTTCTAGGTTGATTGGAGTATCTGGCAAAAATTTAGAGAAGTTAGAGAAGGAGCTACACAGAGATATCTATATTATGGGAAACAAAGAGTTACACCTAGAAGATACTAATATATTAAAGGTTGGTTCTAACTCAGAGATTGAATCTATCGCAAAACCCTTAAATACAGGAAAGCGATTAAACCTTAAAGTAGAAGAGCGGCATATGAATAATCTAGATGATGGAATTGCTAGGCTTAATGGATATATAATTGATATTTTAGAAGGTGGGGCACTTGTGGGGCAGAGGGTTAGAGTTGAAATTATAGAAGTTAAGAAGACTTATGCAATAGCTAAGGTAATAAAGGTAATTGACTATTAAGAATAAGTCTAAACCTAACCTTGAATTTATCTTGACATCTTTGAGATTCTATGTTAGAATTCATAGTCGTGAGTGGTTTATATAAGCCACTGCCAAAACCGCACGATACGGGTTGAAAAACTCTCAAAGAGTACCTAGTGATCGGCGAGTCTGAGGTAGAGGAGGTGCACAGAATGTACGCAATTATCCAAACAGGTGGAAAGCAATATAAAGTAGAAGAAGGTCAAGTAATTAGAGTAGAAAAGTTAGATAATGAAGCTGGTGAAACAGTTGAATTTGATCAAGTTAAGTTGGTATCTACTGACAATGGTTTAAAAGTTGGAACTCCAACTGTAGAAGGTGCTAAAGTAACTGCTGAAGTAGTTGCTCAAGGAAAAGGTAAAAAGGTTATCGTTTTCAAATATAAGCCTAAAAACAATTTCCGTAAAAAGAATGGTCATAGACAACCTTATACAGCAGTACAAATTAAGAGTATTGAGGCGTAAGGTGACTAATGATTACCATTGAAATTAAAAGAGATAGGTCGTATAATATTATTAGTTTTGCTGGTAGTGGGCATGCTGAATATGGAGAGTATGGACAAGATATTGTCTGTGCAGGAATTTCGGCAATTATGCAGACTGCTGTTTTAGGTTTGACAGACTATTTAGATTTTGATATAAATATAGATGTTAAAGACGGCTGGCTAGATTGTCAGTTGACATCAGATATAGCCCAAGACCAACAGGTTAAGGCTATTTTAGAGACGATGCTAGTTGGTTTAAAGGGCATACAAGAAGAATATTCGGAATATATAAAAATAATTGAAGGGGGTGGAAAAAATGATTAAGATGAATTTACAACTTTTCGCTAAGAAAAAAGGAGTTGGAAGTTCTAAGAACGGTCGTGACAGTATTGCTAAGCGACTTGGAGTTAAGAGACACGATGGACAATACGTTAGTGCTGGTAGCATCATTGTTCGTCAACGTGGAACTAAATTCCACCCTGGCCTAAACGTAGGTCGTGGAGGAGATGATACTTTATTCTCTACAGTTGATGGATACGTAGCTTTTGAAAGAAAAGGTAGAGACAAGAAACAAGTAAGTGTTTATACTGAAGATCAAGTTCAAGCTATGGCATAAATCCACAAAAAAGCTTCCAGTTTTAGACTGGGAGCTTTTTTTAATTTAAAAATATGTAGGGAACAGTCTAGACTGTTCCCTACTCTTGATTTTAAATAATCTTAAACTGAGGCTTAACCTTAAGCTGCTTTTATGTTATAATTGCTTAATAAGATTAACTATTTTAGGAAATGTTAATAACAGTTGATTTTTTCTAGTACATAGTCGGTAATAGCTTTATTATTTCCTATATATTATAGATTATCAATTATCAACTGTTTATTGGAGGTCGATAAATTATGTTTGTAGATGAAGTAGTAATTGAGGTAAAGGGTGGCGATGGTGGAGACGGAATGAGTAGCTTTCGCCGTGAGAAGTATGTCGCTACTGGTGGACCAAGTGGTGGCGATGGTGGTAATGGAGGTAATGTAGTCTTTACCGTTGATGAAGGTTTAAATACATTATTACATTTTAGAGAAAGAAAGTTCTATGAAGCTTCTTCAGGAGAACGTGGTGGAAGTAAGAATATGCATGGTAAAGATGCTGAAGATATGATTATCAAGGTTCCTCCAGGGACAACAGTAACTGATGTAAATACTGGGAAGGTGATTGCTGATTTAATCCATGAACATCAAGAGGTTGTAATTGCTCATGGTGGTCGTGGTGGTAGAGGTAATGCTAGGTTTAAAACTTCTACTAGGCAAGCCCCTAAATTTTCAGAGAATGGTGAGCCAGGTGAAGAGAGAAAGGTTAAGCTAGAGTTGAAGGTCTTAGCTGATGTAGGGCTTGTGGGATATCCTAGTGTAGGTAAGTCGACTATTATCTCCAAAGTATCAGCTGCTAAGCCTAAGATTGCTGCTTATCATTTTACTACTTTAAAGCCAAATTTAGGTGTTGTCAAAGTAGGTGATTATAGTTCCTTTGTTATGGCTGATATCCCTGGACTGATTGAAGGTGCTCATACTGGTGTGGGATTAGGAGATGACTTCTTACGCCATATTGAAAGAACTAAGGTGATAATTCATGTTTTAGATATTTCGGGAATTGAAGGAAGAGATCCTTTAGAAGATTTTAGAAGAATCAATCAAGAGTTAGAGAAGTTCAATGAAAAATTGATGGAGAGGTCTCAAATAGTAGCTGCTAATAAGATGGATTTACCAGACTCAGAAGAGAATTTCCTTAAGGTCAAAGAAGTATTAGAAGCAGAAGGTTATGAGGTTTATCCTATTTCTGCTGCTACTGGTAAAGGATTAAAAGAATTGATTAAACGAGCTGATATTTTGGTTAAGGAAGCGCCAGACTTCTTTAATGAGGAGGTTGCAGAAGAGGAAGAGGTTATTATCCGTGGACCTCAGCCTGGTGAAGTAGAAGATGCTTTTGAGATAGTAGAAGAAGACGGTGTTTATAGGGTTGTTGGCAAAGAGATTAAACGTAAAACAGCTATGGCAGACTTTACTACTGATGAAGGCTTATATTATTTCCTTAAAACTTTACGTACTATGGGAGTAGATGATGCTTTAAAAGAGGCTGGAGCTAAAGAAGGAGATACTATTGAGATTGAAGGATGGGAATTTGAATATTCAGAATAATGGGAGTGATAAAATTGTTAACAGGAAAACAACGTAGTTTTTTAAAAGGTAAAGCACATAATATGGACCCTATAGTCCAAATCGGTAAAGATGGTATTACTGAAAATGTAATTGCACAGGTTGATGAGACTTTAGAGGCAAGAGAGCTGATTAAACTTAGAGTATTGAATAATTCATTATATAGTGCTAAAGAGGCTGCTGAGGAATTAGCAGAAGCTTGTAATGCAGAGTTTATTCAAGCAATAGGTAATGTACTTGTTCTTTATAGAGAAAACAATGAGAAGAAACAATATAATTTACCTAAATAAAATATATAAGATGAGAAATAATCTTTAATTACAATTGTGAATTGTAAATTGTACACTGTACACTATAAAGTAGGTGAAGGTAATGCGTGAAAGTATCAGGAAGGCTAAGAGGATTGTTATTAAGGTTGGAAGTAGTAGCTTGACTTATCAAAATGCTAAGCTTAATTTAGGAAGAATAGACAAGTTAATTAGAGAGATTGTTGATTTAAAGAATCAAGGTAAAGAGGTTATATTAGTTAGTTCTGGAGCTGTGGCAGCAGGACAAGGTGAGCTGAATTTAGTAGAGCGCCCTCAAACTATTCCAGAGAAGCAGGCTCTAGCTGCAATAGGTCAAGGTATATTGATGAAGACCTATCAGAAGCTATTTAGTGAATATGGTCAGAAGGTAGCACAGGTATTATTGACCCAGAAGGATTTAACTGACCGTAAGAGATATCTTAATTCAAGAAATACTTTAAATCAGCTTCTTCAATATGGAGTAATTCCAGTTATTAACGAGAATGATACAGTGGCAGTTGAAGAGATTAAATTTGGTGATAATGATACTCTATCTGCTCTGGTAAGCAGTTTGATTGATGCAGATTTATTAATCATTCTATCAGATATTGATGGTCTCTATACAGCTGACCCTCGTAAAGAACCTACAGCCAAGTTACTTAGTAGGATTGATGATATTAGTCATGAGATAGAGGCTCTAGCAGGTGATGCAGGAACTAAACGAGGCACTGGAGGTATGATTACTAAGATTAAGGCTGCTAAGGTATCTACCCGTTCAGGGATACCTTTAATAATAGCCAATGGTAGTTTGGATAATGTCTTATCACAGATTACTCAAGGGGTAGAGGTAGGAACGTTATTCTTATCTCAAGAGAAATTAGCTAGTCGTGAGAAGTGGATTGCTTTTAACTTAGATGTAGAAGGACAGATAGTTATAGACTCAGGTGCTGTTAAGGCTTTGCTTGAAAAAGGTAAGAGTCTATTACCTTGTGGTATATTAGATAGCAAAGGAGATTTTTCGGCAGGGGCAGTTGTAGATATCATTAATCAAGAGGGAGATAGTTTGGCACGAGGTCTAGTTAATTACTCTCAAAGGGAGATTGAACAGATTAAAGGGCTACATACAAGTAAAATCAAAGAGAGGTTGGGATACCAAGATTATGATGAAGTAGTTCATCGTGATAATTTAGTACTTATGAGTTAGCTATTGGCTAATAGCTGATAGCTGCTAGCTAATAAAAAAGGGGTGGATTAGATGAGTATAAGAGAAGAGGTTGTTACTAAGGCAAAGAAAGCCAAGAAAGCAGCTAAAGAATTGGCTCATATTGGTTCTGAGGTTAAGAATAAGGCTCTCTTGGAGATGGCCGATGAGTTAGAGAAGCAGACTAAAGAAATCCTAGCTGCTAATGAGAAGGATATGGATTATGGTCGTGAGCATGAGCTACCTGAGTCTTTATTAGATAGATTACTATTGACTGAAGAGAGAATTAAAGGGATGGCTGATGGCTTAAGGGAGGTTGCTAAGTTTGATGACCCAATTGGTGAAGTCTTAGGGATGAAAAAGCGCCCTAATGGGCTAAAAATTGGGGAGGTAAGAGTTCCTTTAGGTGTTATAGGAATAATCTATGAGGCCCGTCCTAACGTAACTGCTGATGCTGCAGGTCTTTGTTTAAAGGCTGGTAATGCTGTCTTATTGCGTGGTGGTTCTAACGCTATTAATTCTAATAAGGCTATTACTAATGCCTTAGCTAAGGCTGCTGTTCAAGCTGGGTTACCTGAGGGAAGTGTCCAATTGGTTGAGAGTATCGATAGAGAAGCAGTACAGATAATGTTTAAGCTGAATCAATATCTAGATGTACTAATTCCTCGTGGAGGGGCAGGACTGATTCAGGCTGTAGTCAAGAATTCTACTGTCCCAGTTATCGAAACTGGTGTTGGTAACTGCCATACATATGTTGATAGTGAGGCTGACTTAGAGATGGCTAAAAGAATAGTTATTAATGCTAAATGCCAACGCCCTGGGGTATGTAACTCTATGGAGACTTTACTTGTTAATCAAGAGGTAGCAGAAGAGTTCTTACCTGTGATTGTAGAGGAGCTAAAGAAGAAGGATACTCTAGTAAAAGGTTGTACTAAGGTACAAGAGATAGTTTCTGATGTAGAAGCAGCTACAGAAGAGGACTGGGAGACAGAGTATCTTGATTATATCTTAGCTGTAAAAGTTGTCAAAGATATAGATGAGGCTTTAGAGCATATAGATAAGTATAGCTCTAAGCATTCAGAGGCAATTATTACAGAAAACTATACTAAAGCACATAAGTTCTTAGATTTAATCGATGCTGCTGCTGTTTATGTCAATGCATCTACTAGGTTTACTGATGGAGGTCAGTTTGGACTTGGAGCAGAGATTGGAATCAGTACACAGAAACTCCATGCTCGTGGACCAATGGGTGTCAATCAGTTGACTACCAATAAATTTATCATCTTTGGAGATGGTCAGATAAGATAGGAAAAATTCGATTGGGAATTTTTGCCCTTCGAGTTTAAATTTAAACTCTCCGTGATTATAAAGTTTCTCAAAAATATGAAACTTTATTTCTCCTCACGAAGAGTCTAAA
Source organism: Orenia metallireducens (assembly GCF_001693735.1). Lineage (GTDB taxonomy): Bacteria > Bacillota > Halanaerobiia > Halobacteroidales > Halobacteroidaceae > Orenia > Orenia metallireducens. Next base: position 158,303 of record NZ_LWDV01000010.1, on the reverse strand, counting down.
AGACTCGTAGGAAGCAGTAACAGGTGCTGAGTGATAAGTAACAGGTAACAAATAAATAATTATATTTTGAGGAGCTGATAGGCTCCTCTTTTTTGATTTAAAATATAAATAGTAAAAGTGTAAATTTTTTAAATAGATAAACCTTATATGGTAGTATATAGATGGAATTCCTTTATGATAGCTTTATATTAGAAATAAGAGATTTTAGTTAGATAAGATTATAAGAATATCTAGGTATAGGTAATTAATTGTTTGGAATCTAGCAGAATTACAAATTAAATTTGAAAGGAGAATTATATGTTTAGTAAAGAGGGGTTAGCTGATTTTTTAGAGGTAATCAAATTTTTCCTCTCGTTTCATACTCCTTTTGGAAATAGAAACACAATAAGTATGGAGTTAGATGAGATGTATGTGGATTTAAATAGATTAATAAAGGTTATCTATCTAATTAAAGGATTTTAAGGATAGGCAGAGAAGATAAGTGATATATTTACTGTTAAATTCTTTAGATAAAAATAGTTCAATAGGGTTTAAGTAGCTAAGAGGTTAATAACTTAGTCTAAAAGGGGGAGCTTAAATGGGGATTATCAATATCATTATAACCACTATAATAGCTAGTCTGGCAGTTATTTTTACCTTAAAGGCTGATAACTGGGGAGCCAGAATAGTTGTAGCTGTAGTTTTTGGACTATTAGGAGCAATTTTAAATATTGCTAGTAAGCAGATAGTAGTAGAGGTGTGGGGGATAGGTAGCTTAGTTGGGAGGGACTTAAATAAGTTTTTTATCAGCATACCGATAATAGTTGCTTTTGTAGTTGGGCTTATTTCATTGTACTTATCAAGAAATAGATAATAATATATTTTATATATAAAATATATTAAGGGCTATTAATTTAGTCCTTCTTCTTTTATGAGGATATTTTAACTTGTTTATAATTACATCTATGATGGGATAAAATAAAAAAATATTAATTATTTGGATGGCTATAATTATAGAATGCGTTAAATCTATGAAATAAGAGGAGGGATATTTTGAAACTTAAATTAGACTTTTATCAAAGGGATGGAGTGAATGTAGCTCAAGATTTACTGGGTAAGTTGCTAGTAAGAGAGCTAGATGGTCAGAAGATAATCTCTAAGATAGTAGAGACTGAAGCCTATATAGGACCTGAGGATAAAGCTTGTCATGCTTATCAGAATAAGAGAACAAAGAGGACAGAGGTGATGTTTGGAAGAGCAGGTAATGCCTATATCTATCTAATTTATGGAATGTATAATTGTTTGAATATAGTCACCGCTAGTGTAGGGAAGCCAGAAGCAGTTTTAATTAGAGCTGTAGAGCCGATTGAGGGGTTAGATACTATTAGAAAGTATAGGCAGATTAAGAGTAAGAAGGTAGAGGATTTGACCAATGGTCCAGGGAAGTTATGCCAAGCTTTGGCTATAGATAAGAAGTTGAATGGTTATGATATGACTTATGGTGATAAACTCTATGTTTTAGACTCTAATTATAAGCTAGAGGTAGTGAAAGACAAGCGAATTAATATAGATTATGCAGAGGAGTATAAGGAGAAACTATGGCGCTTTTATATCAAAGGAAATCCTTTTGTATCAAGATAAATTATTATAGAGGAGTATAATAAAACTCCCCTATAATAATTGAAATTATAATTTATACTAGTTAGTATTTAATATGATTGGATTTAAAATAATGACCAATATAATTCATTCATCCTCATTTATTATAGTGATGTTAGTAACCTCTAGCAAATTTAATATATAAGGTTCTTTTAATCTATTGCCTAGACTATCTTTGATTATTTTAACAATTGGTCTTAGAGGAAAGCTCTTATTTTGTTCCTTTACAACAGCGACTGCTCCATTACTTAATTTGACTAAGGTTCCATTAGGGTAGAGAGGAGTTTTTTGAATAAATGTATTAAGAATATTGATATCAAAATGGCTATTAGCATTAGCTATTAAGAAGTCAATTGTCTTATTTATAGACCATTTTTTTCTATAGCATCTATCACTGGTAAGTGCATCAAATACATCAGTAATAGCCACTATTTTAGCAAATTCATGAATCTCATCTCCAATTAATCCTTTGGGATAGCCAGACCCATCAACCTTTTCATGGTGAGATAAGATCACAATCCTAGAGATAGGACTGATCTCATGATGCTCTTTTATATTCTCATATCCTAAGCGGGGATGCTTTTTAATAGTTTTAAACTCATGGTCATTGAGCTTAGTTGTTTTATTTAAGATATTCTTGGGGATGGCTATCTTACCTATATCATGTAAGATAGATCCGACTCCTAATTTAATCAGTTGCTCTTTATTATAATTTAATGATTTACCAATCAGTAATGATAAAGCTGCAACGTTTACAGAATGATCGAAGGTATATGAATCATAAGATTTTATATCTACAAGGTTTGCCAATAATTCTTGACTATTTAATATCTCTTTAGTTAGTTCTTCAATAAAATTATTAATTTCATCGATATTAATCCTTTGATTCTTAGAGATATCACTAAAGACTTTTTTAATAATAATCTTACCTTTTAATCTAGTCTCTTCACTGATCAGATTATTAATCTCTATATCTTCTGATATCTTATCCTCTATGTATAGATGTCTTATACCAAGTTTTAATAATCTTTCTTTGTATTTATATAAATTTTTACAATTAGTATTTAATAATATATTTTCTTGATGATAGATAGCTTTAGCTAACTTCATCTTAGAAGTTACATTTTCTGTTTTAACTATTCTCATTTTTTCGCCCCTTAATAAAATTAAATTAGTTGGTATATTTACAGTAATAGTATAATTACTCGTATTGGTTTAGTATGATTAACTACTGACTAACCATTATAATCAACCTATGCAACAAATTGATTATAATTAATTTACTATTTTATGTCAAATAATATTGTCATAAAATTCATATCATTTTCAACAATTATAAGAATCCAGCAAAAAATAATTTGATTGATATTTTAGGTTTAATCTGTATTATAGTATATTTAATAGTGACTATTAGGGGGTATAGCTTTAGAAATTTATTCATAATTTAATCTAAAGGATTGATATTTCTATGGTATAATTATTTAATAATATTGATTTTTTCTATAATAATTTGATATATTTATGTATGGGGTTTAAACTATAATCTAGTAAAGAAGTTGGTATAATGATAAAGGAGGAAATGATGAAGAAGATAGACTTACATGTGCACAGTAATTATAGTGATGATGCTGATCTTACTCCTCAAGAGCTAATAGAGATGGCAATGGATAGAGGGTTGGCAGCAATTTCTATTACTGATCATAATTTGACTGATGCAATTTCAGAGGCTTTAGAGTTAGTTGAAGATAATAATTTAGAGATTATTCCTGGAATTGAGTTTGATACAAATTATGGCGATAATATTTTACATATTTTAGGATACTATATAGATTATAATTCTCCTAAGATAGATGAACTATTAGGAGGGATGGAAGAGGCTAAAAAGGAACAGTTTTATGGCAGAATTGAACGGTTACAGCAATTGGGTTTTAACATTACTGCTCAAGAAGTACTAGAGAAAGCAGATAATGATAGACCTTTAGGCGGATTTATTGCTGAAGTCTTATTGGCAAAGACTGAGAGTAAGGAAGATCCTAGATTAGAGACCTATTATACAGGTGAGAAGAGTGATCAGCCTTATTTTAATTTTTATCTTGACTTCTTTAGAGCAGGACAGCCTGCTGATATCCCTTGTTGGAAGCCTTCTGCTAAGGATACTATCAAGTTAATTAAGGAGATAGGCGGTGTAGCTGTATTGGCTCATCCAGGTTCTACATTAAGCCCAGAAGATGAAGATGTGATAGATGACCTGATTGAAGCAGGTTTACAGGGGATTGAATCTTATAGTACTTACCATAATGAAGAAGAGGTAGCAGAGTGGTTAGCTTTAGCAGAGAAGAAGGGTCTACTAGCAACTGCTGGAAGTGATTTTCATGGTCATTTGAAACCTAAGATAGAGCTTGGTGGGGTAGCAGGCAATGATTATAATATTATAGAGCAATTAAGAGAACTAAGGAGGAGCAATAAATGACACAAGATTATATTATCAGAGCAATGACAACAAATAAGGAGATTAGAGCTGTAGCAGTAAGGTCTACTGATGCAGTTAATGATGCCCAGCAGGCACATCAGACTACACCTGTAGCAACGGCAGCCTTGGGAAGAGCTTTAACTGGAGGACTAATAGTTGGTAATTTGGTTAAATCAGGGATGGAGATCAGTTTAGATATTATAGGTGATGGACCTTTAAAGAGGATCATCGTTAATGCCAACTATAAAGGTGAAGTTAGAGGATATGTAAGTAATCCTAATATTGATTTTATGAAAAATGAAGTAGGAAAGCTAGATGTAGCTAAGGCTGTGGGTAAAGGATATTTGACTATTAAGAAGGATTTAGGGATAAGAGAGCCTTATACAGGGAGTGTACCATTGATTTCTGGTGAAATTGCTGAGGATTTAACTTATTACTTCACTAAATCTGAGCAAACACCTTCAGCAGTAGGATTAGGTGTTTTAGTTGATACTGATTTATCAGTCAAAGCAGCTGGTGGGTTTTTAATTCAGTTATTACCTGATGCCAGTGAAGAGACTATAAGTAGACTAGAAGAGAACTTAGCAGAGATAAAATCAATAAGCTCTTTAATAGAAGAAGGGCTCACACCAGAGGAGATATTAGAGAAGATATTAGATGGTTTTGAATTTAGAGTTTTAGAGAAGGCTGATGTTAAATTCCAATGTAAATGTAATCGAGATCGAATTGCTGCTTTAGCGGCTAGTTTAGGTGAAGAGGAGATCAAAGAGATTCTAGAGGAGCAAGGGAAGGTTGAAATTCGTTGCCACTTCTGTAATCAATCCTATCAATTTGGTGAAGAGGATATAGAAGAAATCCTAGCTAAGTGTAAAGAGGAGAATTAGATCTTTTCATGAAATTTATATACTAAAGTTAATTGTAGAGAGGGTAATACCTCTCTATTTTTATATAGGAAGTGCTTATTAAAGTTATATTACAACACTTTCAAACCTCACTCCTTAATCCCCCTACGAGTAATACAGTTCAATTACTCTTCGTACACAACCAGTCTCTCCTTAAATAATGAGAGGGGGAACAGTTTTTTTCTTTGTTTGCCTCCCTTCTCCTAAGAGTAGGAGAAAGGTTGGAGATGAGGTGTGAGGTTTTGAACTTAACTATCCTTACAAGTTGGATGACTCTTCATGTAAACCACTGTCAACTATACACTGAAATAAAAGTGTCGCAATATCTATCTATTATCTCAATTTATATATCAGTACATTAGTGGAATTGCTTAAAAGTATATTAAGAAGGGAGGAAAAATGTATTGAAAAATTCAAAGTTAAAGACAATCATAAGTCTCTTAGGCTCTTTGTTAGTATTATTAGGAGTAGTACTGTTGATTCCGATTATCGTCAGTTTGATCTATCAAGATGATCTAGTTAGGATTTATTTGATTCCAGCTATATTCTCTGTGGTGATGGGATTATTAACTAGGTTTAAATCTCGTGAAGATGAGATCTCTCCATCTACAGGTATGTTGGTCTGTGCTTTAGGATGGATTGTGATTTCTATAATAGGAGCAATCCCTTTTTATCTGGCTTTAGATTACTCTTATATAGATGCTTTATTTGAGACAGTAAGTGGGTTTACCACCACTGGAATTACAGTCTTCTCTGGACTGAGCCAAATGCCAAAGTCTATTCTATTTTGGCGCTGTTTAATCCAATGGTTTGGAGGGCTTGGTTTTTTGACCTTCTTTCTTGTAGTTACTTTTCGTGGACAGTCAGGGCTGTTCCAGCTATTTACTGCTGAAAGCCATAAGATAAATATGTCTCGTCCAGTTCCAAATATTTTTAAGACGATTAAGATTCTATGGGGAATTTACATAGGATTTACATTAATAGAGATAGTGATCTTAAAAGTTTTAGGCTTAAGCTTTTTTGATGCGCTAACCCATTCCTTTACAACCTTATCAACTGGAGGTTTTTCCAATTATGATCAGAGTATAGCCCATTTTAAACAGGCTGGCTATACTTATTATAGGGCTATAGAGTATGTTATCATCTTATTTATGGCATTGGGTGGAATTAATTTCTTGGTACATTATAAGGTATTGACTGGAAAGTTGAGTGAATTGTGGGAAGGAATTGAGATGAAGTACTTCTGGGGAATCATTATAGGGGTAAGCACTTTAATCATCTTAGACCATTATATAGAGTTTCCTTTTGCTTTAGTAGAGTTTGAAGAGGTGATTCGTAAGACTTTATTTCAAGTTATTTCAGTTATAACTACAACAGGTTATGCTACTGAAGATATCAATTCAGTCTTCTTTCCTGCTTTAGCAAAGCAATTGTTGTTAATTTTAATGTTAGTTGGTGGCTGTGTTGGTTCTACATCTGGTGGTATTAAATTAATCAGGGTAGTAATTTTAAATAAATTATTTAAGAGGGAGATAAAGAAAGTCTATTATCCTGAACGTGCTGTTTTACCAGTTGTAGTAGATGAAAATGTAATACCAGATACTGAAATCTTTAGAATTGTCGCATTGGTCTTTGGGTGGATATTATTAATTGTAATTGGTGGAGGAATCACAGCTATCTTCTCAGATTTAGAGCCTTGGAATGCCTTTTCAGGTATCTTTTCAGCCTTGGGGAATATTGGGCCATTTTATTTTAGTGTGGCTAAGATGCAGAGTCTATCAGATGTAATAAAGGTTACATATATTATTGGTATGTTAGCAGGAAGATTAGAAATATTACCAATCTTTGTAATATTTAATAGAGGAGCTTGGAGGGATTAGAATGTATATTGTTATTGCTGGTGCAGGTGTAGTTGGTAGGAACTTGACTAAGAGGTTAACAGAGAACCATGATGTAGTGGTAATTGATTTAGATAGAGAGATGTGTGAGAGGGTCTATTCCCAATATGGTGCTGTCAGCATCTGTGGTAATGCTACAAATATCAATGTCCTTAAGGAATCTGGGATTCAGCGCTGTGATATTGCCGTTGGAGTGATGAGAAATGATGCTGATAACCTAGCCTTTGCGCTATTGGCAAAGAACTATAATGCACAGCAGATAATGGTTAGAATGAGAGACCCTGAGTATAAGAGTGCCTATAAACTGGCAGGGGCTACTACCATTGCTGGGGTTATGGATTTATTGGTAGAAGAGTTTGTTCTTGATATTGAACAACCAGATATAAGAAAGGTTTATTCTCTAAGTGGTGGTAAAGCTGAGATATCTGTTTTAACAGTACCAAAAGGGTCTTGGTGTGACGGTAAGAGTATCTCTGAAATTGTTAAGACTAAGGGCTTCCCAGAACATATCTTAATTTCAGGGATCTTTGACCAACAGGAGGATAGATTGATTATCCCTCATGGAAATACCAAAGTGAAAGAATTAAGCCAATTATTTTTAGTGGGCAGATCAGATAATATTACTAAAGCTGCTAAGGTTTTACTTAAATAATGTTCTGTACTAATACTGGTATTGATATAATATAGAGATAATGTGACATTTTTAAGAATTGAGGATTGAGAATTAAAAGATTTTAAACTGAAAAAATTTCTGTTTGAATGAAGCAAGAATTGAGCTGAGATTTTGGAGCTCAGTTAAAATTTAATCAAAGAATCTAATTAATAATAACAATAAGCACTTTGATTGCTGAGTGGGCTCTGCCACGGAGAGTCTTGATCGGGTTTACCACGAAGGGTTTGCTTTTTAAACCCGTAGGTTAGACTCGTAGGATATTTTTTTCTAGACTGGGCTGCCCTTGCCACGAAGGGGTTGCTTTATAACCCTTAAGGTAAAACTCGTAGGTTTGGCTATTTTTGTAGCAATGATCTTTAAAGGAAGCGGTATTTCTTCCTGAATGATGCTCTTAGGTACAAAAGTAACACGGGAACGCCCTGAAAGAAGTACCCTTGGGGTGAAAGTTGATAAGCTTTCCCGTAACTTTTTTAATTAGATCAATGAAAGCTTTGCTTACTTTTTAAAAAATAAAGACTGTCACAATATACGCATTAACAGCCATTATCGATATTAAACTTTAATTAGTTTCTTGTCACTACCACCTAGTAAGTTTAAAAGTAATTATTATATATCTAAATTTAACAGAAAGTTAACTTAAATGTTGAATAAAGTTCATTTATTTAACGTAACATTAAAATAGCTTATTGCCTATTTAATCTTGCTAAAAAGGGGGCTAGATAGCTATGAAGGTAGATATCTATTATTATTCTAGAACAGGCAATTGTGAAGAGGTAGCTAAGATGTTATCTGATAGACTAGATTCAAACTTATATCGTATTGCAGATAAGGGAGAGGATTTTAAGGGGATAGTTGGATGGTTTAAAGGTGGATATTATGCTTTTAGAGATAAAGAATCTGATATTAATTTTCATCAAGGTGATAGTAATATTATCTGCCTAATTACCCCTGTATGGGCAGCCAAGATACCTCCAGCAGTACGCCGTTTTGTTAATCAGTTTAACTTTAATGGAAAAGAAATTTACCTATTGGCTACTATGGGGGGAAGTGAAGGAAAAGTCTTTGAAGTATTAGAGAGGATGTTAGCTAAATCAGATAACAAGATTATTGGTAAAACTGCTATTAAAGCTAAGGATATTAAGACTTGTGACCTTTATTTAGATCAGCTGTGTAGCCAGATGTAGATTAATTATAGTATCTACTATAATTGTTGAATTCTTCTATAGTTCTTAATAAAGGTATAGATTATTATATTTGAATTTATATTTACTTATAAATTATTTCTATTGTTAAAATTCAAATTATTGAGTAAACTAAGAATATAGATGAGCAAAAAAGACTATAGAAACTTCTATAGTCTTTTTTATTTAAAGGATAGTGGATTATTATCTAGAATTTATATAATTACAATTGGTTTAATTCAGCTTGTGAATAAATTATTTTGGAGTGGTATAGAATGATTAAAGTAATATTATTTGATTTAGGTGGTGTGGTCACAGAGACTAAATTTGATGATATCTTGATTAAATATGGTAGTGAGTATGGTTGGAATTTGGCTCAATTACGTAATAAGATATTTGGAGAGGAGTACCTCTTATTATTAAAGGGTCAGATGACTCTAGAGGAATTTATCTTTTATCTTAATAAAGCTATAGATAAGGTAATGATTCAAGATTTAAGAAGGTTTGTTGATGAATATTATCATGCTGAAGTTGTTAGGGAAGATGTTAGAGAGATAATCTTGAATTTGAAAGAAGATTTTAAAATAGCTTTGATTACTAATGATATTGGTCGATTAAATTATAAATTGGTGGAGTTGGATTTATTTGAATTATTTGATAAAGTTATTAACTCATATGAAGTAGGATTTTGTAAACCTGATATAGAAATCTATAAGTATGCACTAAAAGAATTTAATGTTAGAGGCGAAGAATGTCTTTATATTGATAATAATAGTGAGAGCTTAAAGGTAGCAGAAGAGTTAGGGATTAAAACTATAGAGTTTAAAGATGCTCTAAGTTTGAAAGAGGAATTAAAGGATTTAAATTTAATTTCAGAAGTTTATAAATGATATCAATTTTTTGGATTTAAAGAAGAGTAAAGATGGTATTAGATTTTTAATTAAAATTATTCACACTAGTATAGTTATTTGATATATATAATAAGCCCTAATTATAAAAGAGAGGTAGGTGAAAAATGTCAACTTATAGGAGAAAGAATAGCGATTTAGTTAAATATAAGTTGACAAAAATAAATGAAAAGAGTTATAGTATTCTTTTTATCTTTATTATTGACATTTTTATTAGTGGCTTGTAAATCTGGAGATAGTAATTCAAAAGCTGTAGTAAGTAATAGTCCTAGCTTTAGCAACCTTAACTTACTCCAAGAGTTTGATGAATTTGAAAGTAAGATAGATAAGATATCTAGTATTAATAAAAAAGAGAGAGAAATTGATAAATTGGTAAAGAAAATTGGAGTAGGAAATTTTCCTTTAGTTCAAGACAATAATGTGCTTTTTGTCTATAGAGCAGATTCTAAAGATAATAATATAGCTTTTATAAGTGATTTAAGTGATTGGAAAAAGATAAGGATGGAGCAATTAGCTAATAGTAGTTTATATTATCTGCAGATTAAAGTTCCAGAAGATTCACGTTTTGACTATAAATTTGTGATAGATGGAGAATTTAAAAATGATCCACTCAATAACAATGTGGTGGTAAGTAGTGTATTTGGTCTTAACAGCCAAGTAATGATGCCCAAATATGACAGCCAGGGGTATTGGAGAGATGATGTAGAGCTAGAGAAGGGTACTCTTAATAGGGATGTAGTTGGAGATGTAGAGATACTTATCTATTTACCAGTAGGTTATAAAGAGAACTCTGCTAAGAAATATCCAGTACTATATTTTATCGGTGGAGATAAGTATTTGGAATATGGAGGTATTACTAATACTCTTGATAAGATGATTGCTAAAGATAAGATTGATCAAGTTATTGGAGTATTTATCAATTCTAAGGATTTATCCTCTGAAAATAATTTAAGCAGTTTGCTTATTAAAAGAATAATTACTCATCTTGATAGAGAATACCCTACTATAGATGATATAAGTAAGAGAATCTTAATAGGATATGATATCTTTGCAGAGCTGGCTCTTCGTACTATTTTAGAGGATAATGGAGTTGTTGCTAGTTACCTTGGGCAATCACCTTTATTATCTGAGGAAAGTATTAGATTATTAGTAGACAACCCTAAAAAGAATATCCGCTTCTATTTACATTGGGGAGAATTTGCTAATCAACAGAATCTAATAAATAACTTTAAATTGGTCAAAGAGTTGAAAGAGCAAGGCTATCATTATAAAGCTGAAAGCAATCTAGATGGGAATGATTGGGGTAATTGGAGGGAAAATATTGCTCAGGGATTAGAGTATATCTTATCTGATAAGCAACCTGTCAGTGGAGTTGATAGATTAGTAATCAAGGAAGATTTTGCTGGTGAATATCCCAACTATTTTGAAATAGAAAATGATGAGAGTGTAATAATTGAACAAGGAGATGGAAACTATCAGATTGCCTTTAAAGATACTAGTTTTGTTAAGATATGTGATTATAAATTTGCTAACTTTAATTTAGAATTGGATTTAAAGATATTAAGTGATTATCCCTTTGCTTTGGTATTCTCTGGAGAGGAGAATTATACTTTAATGGTTGATCCTCAACAGGGACTATTCACTATTTTTGGTGATAGCGGTAAAGAAGTATACAAAAAAGAGATTGATAATTTATTGCCAGTTAAGAGTATTAAACTTGTAGCTAAAGAGAATAAATTGGATATAGATTTAAATGGTCAAGATTTAGGAAAAATTAATTTTTCTACACAGACAAGTAAGTACTTATCTATCTTAGGGGTTAAGGGAACTAAAGTGAAGTTCAACAACTTATTTATAGAGGAAGAATTTTAAGAGCAACTGATTAATCAGTTGCTCTTTCTTATCTCTATTAGCTTTGTGGGGATATCAGCAGTATAGATATATTCAGCTTGGAATTGCCCCTGATAATTTTCAAAAGGGATAGCCACTGCAATTTCTCTAACTTTATCCCAAAATTCTTCTGGTACAGAGTAATCTTTATTTAATTGTAATATGCTATCAGCGATAAAGTGGGGAAAAGCATATAATTTATTTAAGTTTAATTTATTGATATTTACTTCTATATGGATATCTTGATTGATAGGCTCACCCCAAAAGTAGATCCCCAAAGGTCTTTGTACCTTATCATCGATAAAATTGGTTATATCTCTGGGATTTTTAGCATTCTTTAAGCCTTCTCTCTTAATGATCTCTATAGCTTCTGTGAGTGCTGCTTGGTTATCCTCATTGATAAAGTGGTATAATCTATCGGGAATATACTCTGGTTTTGGCATCTGGTAGTACAAACTTTCAAATTTTAATAGCTTCTCTTCCTGCTCGATAGGTGATAAAGTTCTTTTCTTAGTTTTGAGCATTTTACTTCCTCCTCTAATTAAAATTTTATCCAAAATCGATTAAAAATATTTAAGTTATCCCCTTGAGGATATTTGAATCTTAGTATAAGATAATAGTTGTATTATGCTGATTTAAGTTTATTTAACGGATTTTTATTAATTCTTAGATATAGATTGGGAGTGAAGTAATGGAGAAGAAACAGAAAGTGATTGGAATCATGGGTGGTACCTTCGATCCGATTCATAATGGACATTTATTGACAGCAGAATGTGCTGCTTATCAATATAATTTGGATGAGGTAATCTTTGTGCCATCAGGAAATCCCCCACATAAGGTAGAGAAGAGAATTACCGATGCTGAGGATAGATATCTGATGTGTATGTTGGCTATTATGAGTAATCCCAAGTTTAGAGTATCTAGAATGGAGATTGATAGAGTCGGCTTATCTTACACAATAGATACAGTAAGAGAGTTTAAAAAGCTATATCCTGAGGCTAAAATCTACTTTATTACTGGTTCTGATGCAATTTTAGAGATATTTACTTGGAAAGATCCTGAAGATTTATTACAAGAGGCTGAGTTTATTGCTGCTACACGACCTGGTTATTGTTTGTCAGAGCTGGGGCAGGATATTTATGATTCTTATCTTAATAGTATACATCCTTTAGAGATTCCTGGTTTAGCAATCTCTTCAACAGATATCAGAGAGAGAATAATTCAGGGTAGACCCATTAAGTATCAATTACCAGAGACAGTAGAGATGTACATTAAGAAGCATAATCTATATAAATAGTAATTAGTGGATAGGAAAAATTCGGTCGGGAATTTTTCCTTCACGAAGAGTCACAGGACTCGTAGAAAGAGTGAAGAGATTTGATAATGATTAGTGTTTCACTGGTCACTCGTTACCCGTTACTCGTAACTGGGATTAATCACAAATATTATAGACTAACAGTTGATTTTACTGGTGAACCTATAAATTAATTGCAAAAAATTATATTTGTGTTATGATAAAGGAGAACGTTAAAAATAATAACAGTTGGTTTTTAAGTTGGTATATAGCTTCAGTAGAATTCATAAACACTATTTATTTCAGGTGATTTCATAATAAAAGTAGGTTTGAGATTTTATATGACTTTATAATAAGGCTACATATAGAGCATTATTCTTATAGAAATTTTATGAAATTGAATGTGTTGATACATAGTTTTGGTGTGTGTCAGCAGTATAAGTGTATAGTGTAGTTGGCTATTTAGTTTTCCTTAATGAATTTAGCTGAGATAATTGAGCTTGATGATGAGTAAGGTAGTTGCTAAAAAGTTTGAATTTATACAATTATTTATTATCAGATGCACATATTATATATCATAAGGAAGCTGACTAACAGAAAAGGAAGTGTAATAATTATATGGAAACAAAAAGATTTGATGAGTTAAACTTATCTGAAGAGATAAGAAAAGCAGTTGAGGATATGGGGTTTGAAGAAGCTACTCCAATCCAGACACAGTCTATTCCGCATATATTATCTGGAAGAGATGTAATTGGACAAGCTCAAACTGGGACAGGTAAGACTGCTGCTTTTGGAATTCCTGCCTTAGAGAATGTTGATGAAAATGATAAGAATGTACAATCACTTATTTTATGTCCTACAAGAGAATTAGCTATTCAAGTAGCTGAAGAGTTAAAGAGGCTTGCCAAATATAAAAGACAGGTGAAGATTGTACCGATATATGGCGGGCAGTCTATTAATCGTCAGATTAAAGCTTTGAAAAAAGGTGTACAGATTATAATTGGAACACCTGGACGGGTTATGGATCATATGAGACGCCGTACTTTAAAATTAGATGATTTAAAGATGATTATTTTAGATGAAGCTGACGAAATGCTGAATATGGGCTTTAGAGAGGATATAGAAACTATCTTAAAAGGTATTGAAGGAGATAGACAGACAATATTCTTCTCAGCAACTATGCCAAAGCCTATCTTAGATTTAAGAAAGAAATATCAAAAGGATCCTCAACTAGTTAAGGTGGTACATAAGAAATTAACTGTACCAAATATAGAACAAGGATACTTTGAAGTTAAGAACAGAAACAAACTAGAAGTTACGACACGCTTAATCGATATTTATAATCCTAAACTCTCTATAATCTTCTGTAATACTAGAAGACAAGTTGATGAACTTGTAATTCAATTGCAAGCTCGTGGTTACTTTGTAGATGGGTTACATGGTGGTCTTAATCAACCACAAAGGGATAAAGTTATGAGTAAATTTAAAGCTGGTACTGTAGAAATCTTAGTGGCTACTGATGTGGCAGCTAGAGGTATTGATATTGATGATATAGAGTTAGTATTTAATTATGACCTTCCTCAAGATGAGGAGTATTATGTTCATAGAATCGGTAGAACAGGTCGTGCTGGTAGAACAGGTCGTGCTTTTACCTTTGTATCAGGTAAAGAGGTTTATAAGCTAAGAAGAATACAAAAATATACAAAAACTAAGATAGAGAGAATGCATGTACCATCAGCTAGTGATGTAGAAGAGATTAAGATGAAACTTCTTCTAGAGGATGTATTTAATATCTTAGAGGGGGAAAAGTTATCTAAAGAGATTAAGATGATTGAAGAATTAATTGAGGAAGATTATACTTCAATCGATGTAGCAGCAGCCTTATTAAAGCTGTTAATTGAAAAAGATAATAATAAAGAAGAGGAAGAGATTGAAGACTTTGGTGATACTGGTGCTGAACCGGGAATGGTTAGATTATTTATCAATATCGGTAAAAAGCAGAAGATTAGCCCAGCTGATATTCTAGGAGCAATTGCTGGAGAAACTAGTATCTCTGGAGATTTGGTTGGGTTGATTGATATTTTTGATAGATTCACTTTTGTAGAGGTACCAAGAGAATATGCTAGTGAAGTTATAAGTGTTATGAAAAACAATACAATTAAAGGTAAGACTATAGATATAGAACCAGCTAACCCAAGATAAAGTTCAGTAATGGGTAACCAGTGACTAGTAACTAGTAACGAGTGATGAATTTAAAATATTATAAGTTTTAGTTTGGACTTGTAAATATTATATAAAGACCTAATAAGAAGTTGCCAAATCGGCAACTTCTTATTATAATATCAACTAAATTAGTATACAACGGTTAAGTTTAAAAAGTTTTTGAATCGAAGGAAATTAATGTTTGAACGAAGTAAGTGTTTTAAAAAGATAATATTTGAATTAGGATTCAAATATTTGTTAAATTAAATAGATATTGATTGCCTAGTGAGTGGGCTGATTTTGCCACGGAGAGTCTTGGTTTTTAGACTCGTAGGTATAATTTTCTTCTAGATCTTTTGGTAACTTATCCAGCAATGGCAAAAGTTACTCGGGAAAAGGCTGGTAAGCCTTCCTGAAAGATGTTTTGATGATTTTATTTATTTTTAAAAAGTACCGAAAAATATATTATTCAAATTTAATGAGCAGAATATCTATCTACATAAGACAAAGATTTGTAAGGAGGGAATAATAATGACTGAAAACCAAGCAATAGAAAGACTATCAACAATGATTGGTGAGAAGAGGTTAAAGCATACTTTGGGAGTCAGAGATACTGCCATTGAGCTTGCTAAAGAGCATAATGTTGATGTTGAGAAAGCAAGGTGGGCTGCCCTATTACATGATTGTGCTAAGAAAATATCCAATAATCTCCTATTGCAAAGAGCAGAGGAGTTTGGTATAGTGATAGATGATATTTGTAAAAGGGTTCCTGCTTTATTGCATGCTCCTGTAGGGGCTGAGATTGCCAAAAGGGAGTTTGGAATTGATGATGAAGATATTTTAAATGCAATCTCTTTGCATACTTTAGGTCATAAAGATATGACCACTCTAGATAAGATTATATTCTTAGCTGATTATATTGAGCCTAATAGGGACTGTAAAGCAATTAATCAGTTAAGAGAAGATATAGAAGGTAAGTCATTAGATGAAGCTATACAGATGGCTTGTGAGAATACAATCAAGTATAATTTAGAAGAGGGTAGGGTTATTCACCCTCAAAGTATTGAATTAAGGAATTCATTAATTAGTGATTAGTAAATGGTGACTAGAATTAGTGATTGGTAAGTAATTTAAGATTAGTTTCTAATCACTCTTAACTAATGACAAAATTAGAGAGGAAGTGGGATTATGTCCCTAAAAACTAAGGTGACAAAATTTGTTCTGTTGGCTTTAGTCATCTGTTTGGTAGTTGTAGGGGCAGGTCTATTAACTTTTAGCTTTATGTTAAATAGAACAACTAAAGTAGAAGAGTCTAATGAGAGTAATTCAACTCCTATAGTAAAGGAGAATGATTTAGATGATAATAAACTAAATATTCTCCTCTTGGGTTCTGACTCAAAATATAAAGGTCATACTCGGGCTGATACTATCATAATTGCTAGTATTGATTTATCAGAGCAGAAGGTAGGGATTATTTCTATTCCTAGAGATACGAGGGTAAAGCTAGCAGATCGTAATAGTTATAATAAGATTAATGCTGCTTATTCTTATGATGGGGTAGAGCTGACTCAGAGAAGTATAGAGGATTTATTACAAATTAAGATTGACCATTATTTACAGGTCGATTATCAAGGTTTTATAGATATGGTCAATACCTTAGATGGTATAGAAATAGAGATAGAGAAGGATCTTTATTATGTAGATCAAGCTGATAATCTCTATATTGATTTGAAAGCCGGAAGGAGAAAGTTATATGGTGAGGATGCCCTATCTTATGTACGCTTTAGACATGATGCTTTAGGTGATCTTGGTAGAATTGAAAGGCAACAGAAGTTCTTGAAGGCAGCATTAGATAAGATTTTAGATGTTAAGACTTTACTCAAGGCTCCAGAATTGGTTAAAGATTTTAGTCAAAATGTTAAGACTGACTTAGGTCTAAGTAAGATGTTAAAATTAGCATCTTTTATTCCTAATTTCAGTCTAGAAGAGATTGAAATGGTAATGTTGCCAGGGGAACCTAAGTATATTGGTGGAGTCAGCTACTGGCTACCCCATAAAGAGGAAACTAGAGTACTAGTTAATACTTTAATCAGAGATAAATCTTATTTAAATCATAAAGAGCTACAATTGGTTATTTTAAATGGAAGTGGTCAACAAGGAATAGCTAATAATGTTGCTGGTTTATTAGAAAAGCAAGGCTATTTTATTAAGAGGGTAGGAAATGCTGACCGTTTTAATTATTCTAAGACTACAATTGTTGCTCCTCAAGAGCAATTAGCTAATCTAGAGGACTTATCTAATTATCTAAAGAGTGAATTAATTGTAGGAGAAGAACCAGAGATTAAGATAATTATAGGTCAAGATATAGACCATATTAGAGCAAAACAAGGAATTATGAGTTGAATACAGAATAAATAGTTTAATATAGGATATTATATAGATTTATTAGGAGGTTATATGGTGAAGGAGATCAACACAGAAGAATTGGCAAAAAAGGTTGCTGAAGCTGCAGATGATAAAAAGGCAGAAGATATTAAGGTCTTAGATATGAGAGGAGTCTCTATTTTAGCAGATTACTTTATTATCTGTAGTGGAGCAGCCGATACACAAGTTAGAGCTATTATCAATTCTGTTGAAGATGCCCTTGAAGCTGAAGGGGTATATGTTAAAAATAAAGAAGGTATCGATGAAGGGAGATGGGCGGTCTTAGATTATGCTGATGTTATTGTCCATGTCTTCCACAAAGATGAAAGAGATCATTATCAATTAGAGAAATTATGGGGAGATGCCACAGAGGTTACTTGGCAGAAGTAAGTATAAGTCTAAGTTTAAGATCAAGGATAAGTTTTAGCTGTTAATTAGGCTCAAGCTTAGACTTATCCTAAATCTCAGCCTTAACAATATTTTCCCTTGACAAAAATTATTGATTAATCTATAATAATTGTAGTTAAATATTGCTTTATGGCATGGAAGAGGAGTAGTAGGTATAAACTGAACTCGCCTCGGAGTCATATAGGTGAAGTAGTAGTAGTCTATACGGTTGACAACCGTTATCCTGTTCTATAAAGTGGGTATGTATATGGTTTTGGGGATATAGCTCAGTTGGGAGAGCGCTACACTGGCAGTGTAGAGGTCACCGGTTCGAGCCCGGTTATCTCCACCAATCTTTAATATACCAAATAGGGTGGTACCGCGAGGAACTCTCGTCCCTACTAAAGAGCTTATCTTTATTAGGGGTGAGGGTTTTTTGTGTATTAATATAAAATCAGACTGTATAGTCAATAGTATCAAGTACATAATATAAATATTTTTAAATATCAACTATTAAATCGCTATTAACTAAAAAACAGGAGGTTGAATTGATGAAAGGAAGATATGATTACAAAAATGTTGAGCCAAAATGGCAACAAAATTGGGAAGAGACTCAACTATATAAGAGTGAAATTACTAAAGCACCTAAGTATT
Source organism: Orenia metallireducens (assembly GCF_001693735.1). Classification (GTDB taxonomy): domain Bacteria; phylum Bacillota; class Halanaerobiia; order Halobacteroidales; family Halobacteroidaceae; genus Orenia; species Orenia metallireducens. The sequence goes on along the minus strand of NZ_LWDV01000010.1, from coordinate 139,782 downwards.
ATGTCTTAGAGATGTTTCCTTATCCATCTGGTAATTTACATATGGGGCATGTTAGAAATTATTCTTTAGGTGATGTTTTTGCTCGGTACAAAAGAATGGAAGGGTATAACGTATTGCATCCAATGGGCTGGGACTCCTTTGGACTTCCTGCTGAGAATGCAGCAATTAAGCATGGTATTCATCCTAATAGTTGGACTTGGGATAATATTGCTAATATGAGAAAGCAGTTTAAGATGTTAGGTTTAAGCTATGATTGGGATAGAGAGGTAGCTACTTGCCATCCTGACTATTATAAATGGACTCAATGGTTGTTCTTAGAGCTATATAAAGAAGGGCTAGCTTATAAGAAGAAGGCAAATGTTAACTGGTGTCCAAGCTGTCAAACAGTACTTGCTAATGAGCAGGTAGTTAATGGAGAGTGTGAACGTTGTGATAGTGAGGTAGTAGATAAAGACTTAGAACAATGGTTCTTTAAGATTACTGATTATGCAGAAGAGCTATTAAATGACCATAAATTATTGAAGAATTGGCCAGAACGGGTTAAGACGATGCAGAATAACTGGATTGGTCGTAGTGAAGGTGCTCAAATTAAATTCAAGATAAAGGATAGTGATGAAGAGATAGAGGTATTTACTACTCGGCCTGATACTATCTTTGGTGCTACATATATGGTATTGGCTCCTGAGCATCCATTGGTTAAGAAGTTAGTAACTGGTACTGATAAAGAAGAGGAAGTTATGAGCTTTATTGCTAAAATGAAGGAGCAAGATGAAGAAGAGAGAACTGGATCTGATGCTGAGAAATTGGGTGTAGATACAGGAATTAAAGCTATCAACCCTCTAACTGATGAAGAGATTCCAGTTATGATTGCAAATTATGTATTAATGGGATATGGAACTGGGGCTATTATGGCAGTGCCTGCTCATGACCAACGTGACTTTGAATTTGCTAAGAAGTATGATTTAGAGATTAAGGTTGTAGTTCAAGGAGAAGAAGAATTAAATGGAAGAGATTTGACTGAAGCTTATACAGAGAAGGGTAAGATTGTTAACTCTGACTTCTTAAATGGATTGAACTTTGAAAAAGCCTTTGCTGAGATTGTTGCTTATCTAGAAGAAGAGGGTATTGGTAAGAAGGAGGTTAATTATCGTTTAAGAGATTGGTTAATCTCTCGTCAAAGATACTGGGGGACTCCTATTCCAATGGTTTATTGTGATGATTGTGGAGTTGTGCCAGTACCAGCAGAGGATTTACCAGTAGAATTACCTACTAATGTAGAGTTCACAGGGCAAGGTCAATCACCGTTAGCCAATGTAGAAGACTTTGTTAATACTACTTGTCCAGAGTGTAGTAAAGCTGCTAAGCGAGAAGTAGATACAATGGATACTTTCGTTGATTCTTCTTGGTATTATATAAGATATACTTGCCCAGAATTATCTGATAAGATCGTTGATAAAGATAGAGCAAATTACTGGATGAATGTAGACCAGTATATTGGTGGAATTGAACATGCAATCTTACACTTGCTTTATGCGAGATTCTTCATGAAATTTATGAGTGACCAAGGGTTAGTTGACTATAAAGAGCCTTTTGATAACTTATTGACTCAAGGTATGGTCTTATTAGATGGTGCTAAGATGTCTAAATCTAAAGGGAATATCGTTGATCCTATGGAGATTTTAGAGAACTATGGTGCTGATGTAGCTAGATTATTTATCCTATTTGCTGCTCCACCAGAGAGAGATTTAGACTGGAGTGACGAGGGAGTTGAGGGTGCTGAACGCTTCTTAAATCGTGTTTGGAGATTGGTATCTGAGCATAGTAATGATCTTAAGGTAGCTACTGACGAATATTCATTAGACAATAAGTTAGAAAAAGAGTTACACCGCCAGTTACATGTGGCAATTAAGAGTGTAACTGTAGATATTGCAGAGCGTCAACAGTTCAATACTGCTATCAGTTCAATTATGGAGCTAGTTAATGCAACTTATAAGTATTTAAATGAAGTAGATAGTGAAGAGATAAATTATTCATTATATAGAGAGGTTGTAGAGACTATTATCTTATTATTAGCTCCCTTTGCACCACATATGACTGAAGAGTTATGGTCAGAGCTAGGATATAAGGAGAGTGTCCATCTACAGAGCTGGCCAGAATATGATGAGGAGGCTACTAAGAAGGATGAAATCACAATCGTTGTCCAAGTTAATGGTAAGGTAAGGGATAAGGTTGAAGTTGCTGCTGATATCGACCCTGAAGAGCTAAAAGGAATCGTTAAGGAGCAAGAGAAGGTACAAGAGTACCTTGAAGATAAGACAATCATTAAAGAAATTGTTGTTCCTAAGAGATTGGTTAATATTGTTGTAAAGTAGAATGATTCTTAGAGCTTGCATCTGTTAGATGTAAGCTTTTTCATGTTTTTATGAAGAAGTATAAGGGGAGAATAAGATGAGTGATAAAACACAAGGAAGTTATGAATATGCTAATATGGTTCTAATGGATAAGTTACTGGATTTCTTCAGTCTAGAAGGATACGCTGAAGAGTTGAGACCAGCACTTAATAATTTTATTCAAAGGCTTGGTTATGTCTTCTTAGAAGAGCTATCTAGAGAGGAGCATGATTTCTTCTTAACTACAGCCTTATTTGATTATCCTATAAGAGATAATAAGACGGTTATTCAACTTTTTAAGCAAGAGAAAAAAGTTGATCTACCTAAAGAAGGGGAAGCTATCTTAGAAGAACTATTGGACTTATCTTTAAGTATTTATCAGATAATAGATGCTAATGATAATAATGTTTATATGCTTTATGATTTTTATACTCAGAAAAGATTATTACTATCTTTGGATACTTTGGAGAAAGATTATGATGATATTATTCAGGTTGGGAATATTATAATTGCTAGGTTGGCTAAGATAGGGCATAAATATCAGCCAATAGGACCTTTTAATATTTTACCTGGTGATGCTAGAGAGTTAATCTTAAAAGAGGTTAATAACAGACTTAGCAATTACCAAGAGTCTTTAGATCTAGATCTTAATAAAGAAGAGTTGCTTAAAAGATTTTTTAAAAGTAATAGTTTAGAGATTTTTTATCTAGTGAATGAGATAGAAAACTCAATAGAGGAAGATTTATTGAACTTTCCAGAGGGAGAATACTATCCTAGTAAATTATACGAAGCAACTTATAAGGTTCAATCCAGAAATCTGGTAATAAATAGGTTATCATCTCACCCCAGTATAGAATATGACTCTTCAGAAGGTGGACTTGATTTTTTGGTTTGGATTTCAGATGAGCCAATTGACAGTGAGGGGCATGATTATAGAATTTATGGTAGGTTTATAATTGAGGATAATAAGATGTTATTCCATTCAGATATTTTAGAGAAGTTTGAGGAAGGAAAAGAGATAATTAAGAAGTTACTGAGTTTCTCAGTTATTTATGATAAAGAAAGGATTTTGAATATAAATAAAGATGATGCTATACCTGTTGAGATGCTAGAAAATATCTTAGAGACCCTACCAATAGACTTTGATGATAGTCTAGAAGGAGACAATATATTTGAACTTTTAGGTAGTTTTAAAGGAAGGCAACAACTTAACTTATTCTTAGATTTACTACAGATGCATGTAGAGGGCTTTGGAGAAGAATCTCAGGAGTTAGAAGCAATTGTGAGACTACAGAATTTAATAGATTTATATAAGAAAGAGGAGGGTTTTAAGGCTCAAGATGGTGTAGAGAAACTACTTGTAGAGACTATGAATGATTTTTATGATATAAATGAAATTAATGAAGCTCTATTATTATGGAGAGATTATAAGAAGTCTGTAAATGTAATAAGAGGTAGAGAGAAGAGTTGGGCAGGTGCTGTTGAGTATATTATCAGTGACTTTAGAGGATATGGACTTACTCAAGAAGAGGTTGCTCAAAAGTATAATGTTACTAGTGTTACTATCTCTAAAAAGTATCGAGAGATAGCTGATGCTTTGCGGTTATTTGAATTATAGGATTTAATTCTAAAGTTAAATTTAGATATGATGTTATATGGGTATATTGTGGTACTGTTTATAATTCAAACTCTCAGACCTCACCCTAATCCTCTCCTACCTTAGGAGAGGGAATAAAAGCAGATTTACTCCCTTTCTCCTATTCTTAGCAGAAGAACAATAAAAGAAGGATTTTCCCCTCTCGTTAGTTAAGGAGAGACTGGTTGTGTACGAAGAGTAATTGAACTGTATTACTCGTAGGGGGATTAAGGGGTGAGGTCTGAAAGTATCGCATCATCTCTATTAGTCTTACTTTAAATTCATATATCAATTTGCAAGGGCAACTGTAAGAGGTTGCTCTTTTTATATAGTAAATGGTATAAAAAATTGCTAACAGTCAACAATAAGCAATCAGGAGGTGAAGTGATGCTTAGAATTTGTAAGAAAGAAGATTATATCCTATTGGTGTTGATTATTGCGATTATTCTGGCTACTCTGTTATTATTCTTCAAGACTAGAAGCTTCAATACTGAAGATACTATTCAAATTAAAAGAAGTTCTGCAAGAGAAGAAATACTTAGCAAGGAAGAAAGGGTGGAAACTAAAAGGAGCTATCATAAAGAAGAGCCTAGAAAAACTAATGCTTTGATAGTACAGCTAGGTGGGGCTGTCAAAAATCCAGGAGTATATAAATGCCAAGTGGGAGAAAGAATCTATCAATTAGTAGAGAAGGCAGGAGGAGTTAGTGCTGAGGCAAATTTAGATAGTATAAATCTAGTTGATGAGGTTAAGGATGGAGAGAAAATTATTATACCTTTCAATAATGCTACTAAAGTAGCTGCTAGCCTACCAGCTCCCAAAGCTACTAATAAGGTAAATATTAATACTGCTAATAAAGAAGGATTACAACAATTAAAGGGAGTAGGTCCCTCGACGGCTGAGAAGATTATTAAATATCGACAAAATCAGGGAGGGTTTAGTAGTATAGAAGAACTAACTAACGTTCCTGGAATAGGACCTAAGACTTTGGAGAAACTCAAAAGTCAGATTGCTTATTAAACTCAATCGTCCCTTGCTTGAAGTATTTATTTTACTGGTATTAGGTTTGACTGTAGGAAATTATTTCTTATTAGATATTATTTCTCTAAATCTATTAGAGGGACTTGCTATCGTTTTAGTGTTTATTGCAAGTTATCTTTGGAAGCAGAGGTCAGCTAAGGTTAAAGTTATTATCTATTTTTTAATATTCTTATTGGGTTTTATTTATCTACAATCTGTAGAGTTAAGTTGGCAGAAGGATAGCTTAGGTGAAATAATAGGCAATAAGGTTAAACTAGTAGCTAAGGTTATAAGAATAGTGGATAAAGGTTATAGAAAGGAGTATCTTCTTACTGATATTAGGGGTGTTGATAGAGATATTTATAGTAATAAAGAGGTATTATTATCTACTTACAAGATAGACCCAAAGTTGCGATATGGTGATATAATCGAGGTTGATACTAAGCTAGAGTTAGCTAAGTCTCAAAGCAACCCCGGAGGATTCTCCTATCGTAAGTACTTAAAACAACAGGGGATTTATGGGATTGCAAAGGTGAATAGTTATGAAGATATTAGAGTTATAGCCAATAGAGCCAATTTTATAATAAGGACTTTATTTAATTTAAGGCAAAGAATTACAGTTTTAATTGAGGAATATTTTCCTCAACCTTATAATTATATTCTAGAAGCATTACTCTTAGGTGATAAATCTTTGTTGCCAGATAAAATAGAGGATAACTTTAGAAAGCTTGGCTTAAGCCACCTATTAGTTATCTCAGGATTTCATATTGGCTTGATAAGTTATCTGCTTTATTTAATCGGAAACAGGCTAAAGTTTTCTAAAAGATTGAACCTAATATTTAGTCTTATTTTTCTAACCTTCTACTTAATTATCACAGGTTGCCAACTGCCCAGTTTACGAGCTGTGCTACTAATTTTTTTAGTTCTACTAGGAAATTATTTAGAGAGAAGGGTAGATATCTATAATCTATTAGCTGGTGTAGGGATTGTTATAGTCTTGATTAATCCCTTTAGCCTATTTACAGTAAGCTTTCAGTTATCCTTTGGAGCGGTAGTAGCGATTAGTTATTTGACTCCTATTATCTCTAATTATTTACCACTCAAGAATGATAAGTTGAATAATTTAATTTCAGGATCTTTAGCAGCACAACTGGGATTATTACCGATATTAATTTATTATTTTTATGAAATTTCATTATTAAGTGTACTAAGTAATTTACTAATTATGCCTTTAATCAGTTTGGTTTTATGGCTTGGCGTCTTCTTTATTCTGCTTGCTTTAATTAAGATAACTATCATTGCTAAATTATTTGCTATTATAATTAGGGTAGTATTATTTCTGGTTTTAAGGATAGTTAATATGATAGTAGAGAATTTTGTTACTGTCTTATTAGTAGGAAAGCAAGCTATAGTTACAATAGTCCTTTATTACCTTATTGTTTATTCTTTAGTTAAAGTTTTAAAACCTAATTTAATTCCCTATAGCAAGAATTATAAATTACATGGTAAGCTTATTATTTTGATTATTGTTCTAATGTTAATTGTGCAATTAGGTTTTAGTGATGTTAATGGCTTAAAGATAATCATCTTATCTGTAGGAAATGGTGATGGAATTTATTTAGAAACTCCATCACATCAGAGAATTTTAATAGATGGTGGAGAAGATGGTAGAGAAATTATAGCATATCTAAAGTCTAGAGGTGTTAGAAGTTTGGACATGGTCTTTATATCCCATTTTCATGCTGACCATGTAGGTGGAATCATTGAATTAATTAAAGAGGTTAGAGTTGATAGAATCTTCTATCCACCAATATTAGAGGAAGATGAGATATCAAAAAAGTTCTTCAAGTTAGCAAAAAAGAAGAGAATAGAGGTCATTAAATTATTTAAAGGTGATAATGTTAAAGCTTCTCAAGTTGAATTTAAGGTGTTAGGTCCAGAGTTACCATTAATCAATGAAAGTCCAGCAAATAATAACTCTCTGGTCTTGAAACTGATTTATAAAGAATTTAAAGTATTATTCACAGGTGATTTAGAAGTGGAAGGAGAAGAGAGATTATTAGCCAATGGTGCTAATCTGAGCAGTATAATTTTAAAGGTAGGGCACCATGGGAGTGATACCTCAAGCTCTATAAGCTTTATTGATAAAGTTAACCCAGTTTTAGCGATTATTTCAGTTGGTAGGAATAATTATGGTCATCCTAGTAGGAAGATAATTAAAAGGTTTGGCAAAAGAGGAGTAAAGGTATTAAGAACAGATTATTCTGGAGCTGTTACTTTGTGGACTGATGGGCAGAGGTATAACTATCAAAAATTTTTATTAAATAAATAAGAGATAGCTACAGAATTAATTCTGTAGCTATAATGCAGAGTAGTATTTATATTTAGGTTTTTAATAAATATATTATAATGGTTTGGAAACCAGTAACAATTAAAAATTTTATTTTGGTAGTTGTTACTCGTCATCTGTGCTAATTTCAAGGTCTAATAAACATTTGTGTCCAATATGTTGTTCCATTTGCGTCTTTAGCTAGACCTACACCAATTTCAGTAAACTTTTCACTTAGAATATTTTTGCGATGTCCAGGAGAGTTCATCCAACTATTCATTACTGCCGCTGCTGTCTGTTGACCTTTGGCAATATTTTCACCAGCAGCAGTAAATTCTACACCAAATTGATTTAGCATCTCAAAAGGAGAACCATAAGTTGGTGATTGATGACTGAAGTATTTTTTATCACGCATATCCTCTGATTTACGCCTTGCAATATTGGAGACTTGAGAGTTATGTTTATAGGGTTGTAATCCCTGTTTTTGTCTCTCTACATTTACTAATCTAACCACTTCTTGTTCCAGAGCACTGATGCTTGCATCTGCTGCTGGAGCTTGATCTTGTTGAGGAGTCTCTTGTTGTGGTGTGTCTTCAGGCATATTCATATCTTCTTGAGGTGTTTGTGGTTTTTGATTCATATTATTGTCCATCTCAGGTTTTTGAGTTTCTGGTCTTCTATATTTAGTAAGTCTATCTCTTAATGCTTGTAACCTAGTTGTATTAAGATTAGGGATATAAACTTTATCTCCAGGATAGATCATATCAGGGTCTTCAAAATGTTTATTCATATTCAGAGTGTCCATAAAGTCAGCTTGGTATTTTTTACATATTGACCAGATAGTATCGCCTTTTTGCACTGTATATACATTTCTAGTTTGAGCATTTATAGAATTAACATTTAGAAGTAAACCACTTAGTAGGATACTCATAAAAATAAAATATTTCATTTTCTTCATTATAAATTTCTCCCTTCCAATCTATTTTATTTTTAGAAAATTAAATGAGCGATGATAGCACCGCTCATTTTCTATATTTAGTTGTATGAGGTTTTAAATCTTTATAATTAGCTTCCAGCTAGTTGATCTTCATAAGATTGAATCATTTTTTTAACCATTTGACCACCAACACTACCACATTCACGAGAAGTGATGTTACCCCAGTATCCAGATTTATACTCATCAGAGATATTTAACTCAGTGGCAGCTTCTAATTTGAATTTGTCTAAAGCTTGTATAGCCATTGGGTTTAAAACTCTATTACTGTTATTACGAATACCCATAACTTATCAGCTCCTTTTAGTAGTTTAATTAGTAGCATAATTTAATAGTATGATTATTGTTGAGGAACGAAGTTACCAGCTTTAGCAGCTAAATTATAATCATTGTTATTGTCATTAGTAGTAGCAGTGGTGTTAGTAGCAGTGAATCCAGCATTAGCACCATTAGCTAATTGATCTTCATAAGATTGAATCATCTTTTTAACCATTTGACCACCAACAGCACCACATTCACGAGAAGTGATGTTACCCCAGTATCCAGATTTATACTCATTAGAGATATTTAACTCAGTGGCAGCTTCTAATTTGAATTTGTCTAAAGCTTGCATAGCCATTGGATTCAAAATTCTATTACTGTTATTACGAATACCCATAATTTATCAGCTCCTTTTAGTAGTTTAATTAGTAGTATAATTTAATAGTATGATTATTGTTGAGGAACGAAGTTACCAGCTTTAGCAGCTAAGTTGTAATCATTGTTATTGTCATTAGTAGTAGCAGTGGTGTTAGTAGCAGTGAATCCAGCATTAGCACCATTAGCTAATTGATCTTCATAAGATTGAATCATCTTTTTAACCATTTGACCACCAACAGCACCACATTCACGAGAAGTGATGTTACCCCAGTATCCAGATTTATACTCATTAGAGATATTTAACTCAGTGGCAGCTTCTAATTTGAATTTGTCTAAAGCTTGCATAGCCATTGGATTCAAAATTCTATTACTGTTATTACGAATACCCATAATTTATCAGCTCCTTTTAGTAGTTTAATTAGTAGTATAATTTAATAGTATGATTATTGTTGAGGAACGAAGTTACCAGCTTTAGCAGCTAAGTTGTAATCATTGTTATTGTCATTAGTAGTAGCAGTGGTGTTAGTAGCAGTGAATCCAGCATTAGCACCATTAGCTAATTGATCCTCATAAGATTGAATCATCTTTTTAACCATTTGACCACCAACAGCACCACATTCACGAGAAGTGATGTTACCCCAGTATCCAGATTTATACTCATTAGAGATATTTAACTCAGTGGCAGCTTCTAATTTGAATTTGTCTAAAGCTTGTATAGCCATTGGATTTAAAACTCTGTTACTATTATTTCTAACGCTCATCTTTGTCACCTCCTTTTTAACTTTGTACTCTTATTGTGTGTTCTTTGTTTTGATGATATACTAGCAATTTTTATATAAAAAACAAAATAATAATAAAAATTATATATAGATAGTGAAAAAGAATTATTAGCCATAGATTAGTATAGATAAAGAGTAAAAGAACAGAATAATTACTCTTAAATATTAATATAAGTATGGAGATTCTAAAGATATTTTTATTCATTAATATTATATTACTCTATAACAGAAAATTTTTGAGGTTTAACATCTGTATATAACCAATTTTGAAATAAGAATTTTAATAACTAAAATTTTATGTTAAAATAAATGTTAAGGCTCAGCTAAGATTAAGAGAAGATGGAGTTTTAATGATATTTTAAAAGGTGGTATAATTTATGCAACATATCGATATTTTAAAGAAGAAGCTAAATCAATTGGATTCAGTTTATTTGATTTATGGAGAGGATAGATATTTAATAGAGGAATTTATTGAAGGTTTTATTGATAAGTTTGCGTCAAAGGAGTTAAAAGACTTTAATCTTAATATTATAGAAGAGGATGATCAATTGGTTGCTCGATTAATTAATTCTGTTAAGACACTACCATTTATGGCTGAAAAGAGGATTGTAATAGTTTATACTTATGATTTATTTAAAAAGAAGATTAAAGATGTAGAGATTATACATGACTTATTAGCAGACTTTCCTGAAAGTACTATTTTATTATTTGTAAGTTATCAGAAACCTAAAAAGGGCTTAAGAATCTTTAAAGAAGTAAAGAAGATAGGTCAAATTTTAAAATTTGAAGCACTAAAATATAAGAAATTAGATGATTGGATAGCCAATCAAATCAATAGCTATGGATACCAGATAGAAAATAGTGCTATTACCTTATTAGAGGAGGCTTTTAATAATGACTTACAGAGATTAGATAGTGAAATAAACAAGATTATTACATTTATGGGTGATAATAAATTTATTAGTACATCTGATATAGAAGAGATTATTAGTAAAGATTGGCTGATTCAAGATAATATAGTCTTTGATTTTGTTGATGCTATTGGTCAAAAGGATACCTCATTAGCATTAAGGCTGTTATCAGATATTATGCAAGAAGGAATGGATGCTAAGCAGATATTAGGAATGATTGCCCGTCAAATTAGATTGATGCTACAGAGTAAGTTATTATCTAATGAAGGATTAACGGTAAAACAAATTGCTAAGAGGTTGAATCAACATCCATATCCTATCCAAAAATGCCTCCAACAGAGTAATAATTTTAGCATTGAATCTTTGGAGCTAGCTTTAGAGAAGTTATTTGAAACAGACTGTAGATTAGTCACAGGAAGTGATAAAAATCTAGAGATGGAGTTGTTAGTAATTAAGTTAAAAGAAGCAATTTGATGTTATGACCAATAAAATAGTAATGACTAATAGTAATGGATAAGTAGTGGAAGCTCATAATAAAAGTTAGATGAATTTCCCGATAATATTAACATAATAAAAGGTACCACTCTGATCTCAGAGTGGTACCTTTTATTATGTTAATTCAATAAGTATAATTATGCAGTTAACTCATTAAATTTTTTGTCCAATTTAGACTTTTTACGAGCAGCATTATTCTTATGAATAGTACCTTTCGCAGCAGTTTTATCGATAACTTTTTTAGCATGATTTAATTTTTCTTGAGCTAATGTTACATCTCCAGCTGCAACTGCTTCTTCAAATCTTCTGATAGCAGTCTTCATTTTAGATTTTCTTACTTTGTTGATAGCAGTCTTCTTTTCGATGATTCTAATTCTCTTTTGAGCTGATTTAGAATTTGCCACTACGGTCACCTCCTTCTAAAACTATTTCTTATTCTATATAGAGATATAAATATAGTTTACTGAGCATTAACAAAAGAATTTTATCACATTATTCTTTAAAACGCAAGACGAAGATTAAAATACTTTGATTTTATTGATAATAATCAGAGAAGATTTTACTATTTATTCACTCTTAAATAGGTGATATATTCTATTGGTAGAGGAATTGATAGAACAAATAGATAATGCGGCACTTTCATATCGGTTTACAGTTTTTGGGTGCAAAAGTAAGGCACCCTTAGGTGCGCCCTGTAATAAGTAGTCTTGGGCTGCAACCTAAGAACGGTTGTTTACTTTCTAAAGTAAAAGTATTACAATATCCCTATATAATTTATCTTTAAGATTGGATAACTATATCAATATTTGCTAGATTAATTAAATAACTAAATTATTCTATCAATGTATATAGAACAATAATTAGGTTATTATAAATATTGACCCATTTATTTAAATTCTTGTAGTTATTTATAAGGTAAAATTCATGGTGTTAAGGACGGTATAAGGGTCAAATAAATGCTAATTAAATAAGGAAAGGGGCAATATATAAGATGATAGGATGGTTAGGAGCAGTAGTAAGGTTTATTGTTTCAGCATTTGTTTTATTGGGAGTAGATTTCTTATTACCAAATGTAGAAATCAACGGGTTTGTCAATGCTTTAATTGCTTCAATTGTAATTGCTTTCTTAGGATATGTAGTTGAAAACTTATTTGGAGAAGGACTATCACCACAAGCAAGAGGATTGACAGGTTTTATTTCAGCAGCACTCGTAATTTATTTAGCTCAATCAATATTAGCGGGAATGAGAGTTACATTTATAGGTGCCTTATTAGCTGCTTTAATTATTGGTATAGTAGATTCTTTTGTACCAACAGAGTTGAGATAATTATGCTTAGGGGAGGATATTAAAATGATAGAGCAATTAAGTCAATTATCTGCTTTAACTGATTTGGCTGTTGAAGCTAGGAATATGGTGGTAGAGAGAACTGGTGGAGAGATAGAAGGAGTAGCTTTACAAGAAGAGCAGAAAGAGAATGCTAAAGTTACTAGAATCCAAGTTATGAATGAAATGGCTGGTCAAAGAATAGGAAAAGCACCAGGGAATTATATTACCATCGAATCAGAGTCTCTTAGAGTAGCTGATAAGCCAACCCATGAGTATTTAAGTGGTATATTAGCTGAAGAGATCAATAGATTAATAGATTATAATGCTTTAAAAAAGAGTCCAAACCAAGAGCCTACTATCTTGGTAATTGGATTAGGAAACTGGAATGCCACTCCTGATGCTTTAGGTCCGCAAGTGGTTCACCACATTTTAGTTACTAGACACCTTTATGACTCTTCTCCAGCAGATGCCAAGCAGGGTATGAGATCAGTTTGTGCCTTAGCACCAGGAGTTTTAGGATTAACAGGGATTGAAACAGCAGAGATAATTCGTGGGGTTGTTGATCGGGTACATCCTGATTTGATTGTTGCAATCGATGCTTTGGCTGCAAAGGAGAGTAGTCGTCTAGCTTCTACAATTCAAATCAGTGATACTGGAATCTATCCAGGTTCTGGATTAGGAAAGCGTAGAATAGGAATTACCCAACAGGATATGGGTGTTCCTGTAATAGCTATGGGAGTACCAACTGTTATCAACTCTGTTAATATCGTCAATGATACAATTAATCAATTAATGAGTCAACCAAATATACCACCACAGTTGAAGACGACATTACAGCAAGGGAATGATTATCAACAGATAATACAGAATATATTACAACCCTTTATGGGAGATTTAATTGTTGCTCCTAAAGGAATAGATCAATTAATTAGAGATACAAGTAAGGTGATAGCTGGAGGTATTAATGTAGCGTTACATCCAGATATTAAGGCGGAAGATGTCTCATTATATCTACAATAGATTCTTTGGATAGTTGCTCTAATCTTTAAATAAAGATTAGAGCTTTCTTATTGATTTTATACATTGACGTAACATTATTATTGTATTTAGTAATAATCTTTAATTAATTACTAATAAAATATTTATAGTCGATATTACCTTAATTGATTTAAAATCAATTAATATTAAAAAATTAAGAATAAATATGGTTTTAATGTAATAAATTTTATACTTAGTACATAAATCTTTATATAAATTACTTAGATAAAATTAAGAGATTATTAGTTTATAATTTTATATAATTATAAATATAGAATAAAGCAATTATATTCTTATTATATTAATTAACACCACTTTACAAGAAATTAGATAAACAAGTTACCTAAAAATAACAAAATCAGACACCTTAATCCTAGGAATAATAATCATATCAGAGAAAAATACACCTAGGAGGTGCCTGACTATGATTAATATTCCCAATAATTCAATAAACCAAACATTAAAACAATATTTATTAAAATATCGTTCTATTTTCACAAAACCAAGTTTTCAAATATTTCATTGGCTAGTATTGGCTATAATTTCTATGGAAGAAATAAGATCTATAAATTTTTTATATGATAATTTCATTAGTAAGTATAGCAATAAGGCTTTAAATTCTTTTTACTACTTTTTATCTTATACTAATTTCTCTATAGAAAAGTTAATGCTTTGTACTTTACGAATAGTACTTAACTTAATTAATGTATCCCAACGGGATACAACAATATTCCTAAGTATAGATGATACTTTACAAGCAAAGTATGGTAATAAATTTGACTGTTATTATAGGATTTTCGACCATACCAGTAGAACAGGAAGTTCTTATCTAAAAGGACATTGTTTTGTATCTCTAGTTATTAATATTCCTTTAAAACATAAGGGGCAAATTAGATATTTAAGTTTGCCAATAGGCTATAAACTCTATGATAAAAGTAAGAGTAAACTTGAATTAGCCTCAAAATTAATAGATACTGTAATGAATTTGTTGGAATCATACCAAGTTATCCTTTTATGTGACAGTTGGTACACTAAAGGTTCTGTTCTTAATACTGTTAGTTCTTACGATAACTTAGATTTAATAGGTGCAGTAAGAAAAGATACTGCAATTTTTGATTTGCCACCTAAACATAATGGAAAGCGTGGTAGACCTAGACTTAGAGGTGACAAATTAGATATTCATGCCTTTTCTTATGAAAAGGCTAATAAATATTTCATTTCTACTCGAAAGGTGATGACTAGACTCTTTAAAGTTCCAGTATATATTACAGTTACAACTAAAGATATTGATAAATTTTCTTCTACAAGGTTATTTATTTGTACTATTACTCCAGATGAGATTAATATTTTTAAAAATCACGATGTCGAAAAAACCAAATATGATAATACTGATTTTAAGCAAGTACCACTTTGTGCTTATAATATTAGATGGAATATAGAAGTTATCTTTTATCAGCATAAATTTTTCTGGTCTTTTGGCAACTATATGGTAAGAAATAAAAAAGCTATAGAAAGGTATGTTAATTTACTCGCCATTACTTATACTTTTGTTTCAGTACTACCATTTATAGACCTAAAATTTGAGCAATATAAATTTAAAAGTCCTCAAGTAATAAAAAGAACTATAGCTGATAGACTTACTAAGGAATTAATTTTTGATAGTTTCGTATCTTCACTCGAAAGTAGCAAAATTTATTCTAAGATTCATAAAGCTATTAACTCTTTTCTACAAGATGACAAGATTGCATAGTCAAACTTGTAAAGTGGTGTTAATTAAGATAATTAATAAATAATTACGAAATTTCCTTAAATTAGGATGTGATGATCATGTTCAAGGATCAACATAGATTTATAACAGGTATTATTCTTCTATATCTAATCCTATTCTTAGTCTTTAGTGGTTTAGTAGTTCATAAGTATAGCATAATAGATAAAATCTCTTTAGGTAATATTTTTTCTACTAATAAACTTATCTATTACCTAGTTAATTTTCTTTATCTTGATGACTTTCATTCTAAACTTGTTTTAAGAAAGGGACTACCAATTGTTAGGGTAGAAAATCAAGAAATGTTAGCCTATTCTCAAGGAATGAATCCTTTTATCAAGTTAACTTGTAGTTTTACAACAGATTTACCACCATCTTTCTTTAAATTGAAAGATGATGTGCGGGTTGCTTCGGCTATGAATAGAGTTAGAACTAGGAAGAAGCAGAACCAATCTGTTGAAGAGAAGTTAAGAGCAGAAGGTACTCATGATAATGAAGAAAGGGTAAAGATAGAGTTAGAATTTTGGCAGACAGAGCCTTCCAAGCAAGTTGAAGAAAGAGAAGTAATAGAGAGAATAGCTGAAGAAAATGATAGCCAAAAAACTTTATTCCCTAAAAAAGATACCACATTCTCTAATGAAGCTTTGGTTGGTATTTATCATACTCATACTGCAGAAAATTATGATAATAAAGGATATAATGCTAGAGCAGCAGCTGGAGATAGGGGTGATATAGTACTAATTGGAGATGAATTGACCAAGACCCTAAAGGAGAAATATGGGATATTAGTAGCCCATTCTAGACATGTTAATGACAAAACCTATGGAAGTTCCTATATCAATTCTTTCAAGACTGCTCAGGGAATAGTAGATGAAAATCCTAAATTAAAGATGATATTTGATATTCACCGTGATGCCATTGGGCGAGGGAGTAAGGATTTAATTACAACAACTATTGATGGTGAGAAGGTTGCTAGAATTATGATTATAGTGACAAATAATGAATATGGATTACCCCATCCTAATTGGCAACAGAATGTTAAATTCGCTAAAAGGTTAGGTAAGAAGATGAATGAGATGTATCCAGGGTTATTAAGAGATGTTAAGCTAATAAGTAATAGACGTTATAATCAGCATGTTCATCCCCATGCTCTGTTATTAGAAATTGGTGGAGCTAAGAATACTTTAGAAGAGGCTAAAAGGTCATCTCAACTATTAGCTAATGTATTGGCTAGTTTAATCAATGAAGGAGTCTAGCTACTCCTTACTATCTTGATTAATACAATAATGGGTGTTATAATTAGGAAAGATAATGTACATGAAAGAGGAGGTTCTTAATGGCTAAGATTAATCAGAATAATATTCGTAACTTTTGTATTATTGCTCATATTGACCATGGTAAATCAACATTAGCTGATAGATTATTGGAGTTTACTGGGACAATCTCAGAACGGGAGATGGAAGAACAGTTATTAGATACAATGGATTTGGAGCGAGAACGGGGAATTACTATTAAAGCTCAAGCGGTTAGAATGGCTTATCAAGCAAAAGATGGTAATGAATATACCTTAAATTTAATAGATACTCCAGGGCATGTGGACTTTTCTTATGAAGTTTCACGTAGCTTGGCTGCATGTGAAGGTGCACTACTTGTTATTGATGCTGCTCAAGGTGTAGAGGCTCAGACTTTAGCTAATATTTATATAGCTTTAGAGAATGATTTGGAGATTATTCCTGTAATCAACAAGATAGATCTACCAAGTGCCAATCCAGATAGAGTAAAGGAAGAGTTGATTGATATTGGATTAGACCCTGATGATGCTATCTTGACCAGTGCTAAAGAAGGAATAGGAATTGAAGATTTATTAGAAAGAGTAGTAAAGCAGGTACCCCCACCATCTGGAGATAAAGACAAGCCTCTAAAGGCATTAATCTTTGACTCTTTATATGACCCATACCGAGGGGTTATCTGTTACTATAGGGTAATAGATGGTAAGATTAAAAAGGGAATGAAGGTTAAGATGATGGCTACTAAGAAGGTCTTTGAAGTTGATGAGGTAGGAACCTTTAGCCCTAAGATGAAGCCATCTAAAGAGATAAGTGCTGGAGAGGTAGGATATATGGCAGCAAGTATTAAGAATGTTAAAAATGCACAGGTAGGAGATACAATTACCGATGCAGAGAATCCAACTGACAAGCCGTTATCAGGATATCAACCTGCTAAACCGATGGTCTTTTGTGGTATGTATCCAGTAGATGGTAAAGATTATGATGTACTGAGGGATGCTTTAGAGAAGTTGCAATTAAATGATGCATCTTTGACCTTTGAACCAGAGACTTCTGAGGCTTTAGGATTTGGTTATCGCTGTGGTTTCCTAGGACTTTTACATATGGAAATTATGCAGGAACGATTAGAAAGAGAGTATAGATTAGACTTAATTACTACTGCACCTAGTGTAATCTATAATGTCTACAAGACCAATGGAGAAGTTCTTCAAATAGAGAACCCTGCAAATATGCCCGATGCTCAGCAGATTGATAAGATCGAGGAGCCAGTAGTAGAAGCTAAGATTCTATTGCCTGATGAACATGTAGGAGCAGCTATGGAGCTCTGCCAAGGCAAACGGGGTCAATTTAAGAATATGGAATATTTAGATGAGGTTAGGGTAAGATTGACCTATGATATTCCTTTAAGTGAGATTGTATTAGACTTTTTTGATAAATTGAAATCTAGAACTAGAGGTTATGCGACCTTCGATTATGAATTTAATGGTTATCAGGAGGCTGATTTAGTCAAGTTAAATATCCTTGTTAATGAAGAACCTGTTGATGCATTATCCTGCATTGTGCACCGTGATTTTGCTTATGAGGTTGGAAAAGAGTTGACTAAGAAGTTAAAAGAGTTTATTCCACAACAGATGTTTAAAGTACCAATCCAGGCTGCTATTGGTCATAAGATTGTTGCTCGTCAGACTATCAGTGCTAGACGTAAGGATGTATTACAGAAGTGTTATGGTGGAGACGTCTCCCGTAAGAAGAAACTATTAAAGAAGCAAAAGGAAGGTAAGAAGAGGATGAAGCAAGTAGGAAGTGTAGAGATTCCTCAAGATGCCTTTATGGCTGTTTTAGAGATTGGCGATTAAGAATTGAATAAGTTTAAGTAGGGGCGAACCTTGTGTTCGCCCTAAATATTATTATAAAATAGACAAAGGTGATGCTTATGAAAGAGTTTGGACTATATATTCATATCCCTTTTTGTGTCAGTAAATGCTATTATTGTAATTTTAACTCCTTTGCTGTCAATCAAGCTCTCAAAGAGAGGTATTTATTTGCTCTACATAAAGAGATAGAGCTATTGGCTGAAAAATATTCTCCACAGATTAAGAGTATTTTTATAGGTGGAGGAACTCCTACAATTCTGGAAGGTGCTCAGATAGCTAAGATACTAGATAAGTGCTATCAGAACTTTGATATAAAAGAAGATATAGAGATAACGATAGAGGCTAATCCTGGTACAGTAGACAAGGAGAAGCTGACATTAATCAAGAAGGCAGGAGTCAATAGATTGAGTTTTGGGGTACAGAGTTTTAATGATAAGATGTTAGAGAAGATTGGGAGGATTCATACAGCACAAGAGGCGATAAACAATTATTATCTAGCTAAAGAGGTGGGTTTTAATAATATTAGCCTTGATTTAATCTTTGCTTTACCAGAGCAGAGCTTAGAGGATTGGCAGAAGACCTTATTACAAGCCTGTAAGCTTAAGCCAAATCATTTATCCACCTATAATCTCAAAATTGAGGAAGATACCCCTTTTTATCAGATGTTAAATAAAGGTGAATTAAATCCTATTAGTGAAGAATTAGATTTAGAGATGTATAACTTCACTAAAAATTTACTTGAAAGTAAAGGATATCAGCAGTATGAAATATCAAACTTTGCCCACAGAGGCTATGAGAGTGAACATAATCAGGTCTATTGGAAGAATGAAACTTATTTAAGCCTAGGAGCAGGGGCTCATTTTTATGATGGAGTTGGACGCGGGTATAATTATTCTTCTTTAGAGGAATATTGTCTAAGTATAGAAGAAGGCAGACTACCTGTAGAGGATTATCAGAGCTTAACTAAAGAGGATGAGATTGAAGAGACGATGATGCTAGGATTGAGATTGATAAAAGGGATTGGTCTGAAAGAATTTAAAGATAGATTTGGAGCTTCTATCTATGATATTTATAATGATGAGCTTAATAAATTCTCACAGCAGAAGTTAATTATAATTGCTAATGATAGAATAGCTTTGACCTGGCAAGGAATATTATTAGCTAATCAGGTATTGGCTGAGTTTATATTGACTTAAAAGAATGATAATGAGACACTTTTGAATTTATAATTAAAAGGTTTTTAAGTTGAAAATAATTAGTGTTTGAACGAAGCAAGGATTGAGATAGAATTTAGAGTATAATGAAGTCTTAATCAGAGAATTTAACAATTGATAATATCTATTATTTTGATTGCGTAGTGAGTGGGCTGGTTATGCCACGAAGAGTTTTTGTTTTTTAAAACTCGTAGGTATATTTTTTTTAGACTTTTAGCTTACTTTTTGGGCAATGCCAAAAGTAAGGCGCCCTTAGGCGGAACCTAAAATTTTATTTACTTTCTTAAAGTGAAAAGCACCATAATATACTAAAATAGTTTTATCTTTGAATTAAATTTTAAAGTATGACATCCATATTTCAAAATAAAACCATTATTTTTAACCTTAGATAGGTAAGAATGCTCGTGAATAAAAGAGCATAATAGTTCTAATTACAGATAATCTAAAATAAATATATTTGACAAATCAGATTAATAATGATATTTTATTTATAGCATCTTATTAGCACTCAACGACATCGAGTGCTAATTGAAGAAAGGTGGTGGTTGCCAGTGGAGATGACAGAAAGGAAGAAGGAGATATTAAAGGCCATCGTAAATGAATATATTATGACTGCAGAGCCTGTTGGTTCTAGGACTTTGGCTCGGAGGTACGACTTTGGAGTTAGCCCTGCGACCATCAGAAATGAGATGGCTGATTTAGAGGAAGCTAATTATTTAGAGCAACCCCATAGATCAGCAGGAAGAATTCCTACAGATAAAGGATATAGATTTTATGTAGATGACTTAATGGAGTTAAAGAAAGTATCTAAAAAGATAGTTGGTTCTATTAAGCAGGATATTATCTCTAAACAAGTAGGAATTCAAGATCTTATTCAACAGACTTCGCAGATGTTATCTGATTTGACTAATTATACAGCTTTAGTCTTAAGTCCACAGCTGGAAGAGAGTATCTTCCAACATTTACAGTTAGTTTCCATAGCTGAGAGGAAAGTTTTAATGGTCTTGGTGACAGATACGGGATTAATCAAAAACAAAATAGTCGATATTCCTGAATCAATATCTACTCATGACCTTGAAATGATTTCCCGTTTTTTAAATGAAAGACTTTCTGGTTTAGCATTAAATAAGATAGATAAAGAAGTTCTAGAGATGATTAATAGAGAATTAGTAAATAGAATTTCAGTACCACTTAGTAACTTATATTTTATAAATGAAGAAATTTCTAGTTATAATATCCCCGAAAATGGTAAAATATATTTAGGGGGTACTGCTCATATATTAGAACAGCCTGAATTTAATGATATCAACAAGATTAAGAGTGTGCTGAAATTATTAGAGCAAAAACAACTCTTATATGATATTATGGGTGATTTCAATAATAAAGCAGGTGTTGAAATCATGATAGGTAGTGAAAACTCCTTTAAAGAGATTAGGGACTGTAGTTTTGTAGTAGCTACCTATAATTTAGGGGGGCGTCCAGTTGGAAAGATTGGCGTAATAGGTCCAACTAGGATGGAATATTCTAATGTAATTGGGACAGTTAAATTTATGGCTGATACTTTAAGTGAATTTTTAGCTAAACCATAGTTTGCATAAAGTAGATATATTGAAGAAAACTATATCTATTTTAAAATAGATATAGTTTTCCTTGTAATAAAAAATAAACTATTGACTAAGAGTAGGTGAATTGAATGGTTGAGGAAGAGAAGAATTTATCAGAAGAGAAAGAGACTGAGACAAACCAGGATAAGATTGAAGAGGTATCTGAAGATATAAAAGAAGTGCTTGATAATGAAGAGGCCTCTGAAACAGATCAACAATTTTCTGAACTAGAAGAAGAGTTGGCTCAAGAGAAGGAAGAGAAGGAGAAGTACATAGATCGCTTACAGAGGTTGCAGGCTGAATTTTCTAATTATAGAAAGAGAGTCATCAAAGAAAAAAGTAGCTTAGCTGAACAGGCTACAAAAGATTTTATAGTAGAGCTATTACCTATAATTGATAACTTTGAAAGAGCATTGGCTACCTCTGCAACTGATGATGAGGGTGGTGGAGTCTTAAAGGGTGTGGAGATGATTTATCGCCAATTAAATAATCTGTTAACTAAAACAGGAGTAGAAGCAATAGTGACAGTTGGTGAAGAGTTTGACCCTAATTTACATAATGCAGTAATGAAAGAGGAAAGTGAAGAGTATGAATCTGGAATAATTATAGAAGAACTACAAAAAGGGTATATCTTTAATGAATTAGTAATTAGACCAGCAATGGTTAAGGTTGCAGAGTAGGAAAAATTTCTTTAGGGATTTTTCCTCTCTCGAAGGTTCTTTAGAACCCAAAGGGAGCATTTTTCATAAGTAGCAATATCAGAATAGGAAAAATGAAAATTAATAAGGAGGATGAATATAAATGGGTAAAATTATTGGTATTGATTTAGGTACTACAAACTCTTGTGTAGCAGTTATTGAAGGTGGAGAGGCTACAGTAATTCCTAATAAACAAGGGTCTAGAACAACACCTTCAGTAGTTGGATTTTCTAAAAAAGGTGAACGTTTGATAGGGGAGCCAGCTAAACGACAAGCTATTACCAATCCAAACCAAACAGTAATCTCTATCAAAAGACATATGGGTGAAGATTATAAGGTTGAGTTAGACGGAAAGGATAGAACTCCTCAGGAGATATCTGCGATGATTCTACAAGAATTAAAGGGATATGCAGAGGATTACTTAGGTCAAGAGGTTAAGGGTGCTGTTATTACAGTTCCAGCTTACTTTAGTGATGCACAACGCCAAGCAACTAAAGATGCAGGTAAGATTGCAGGACTAGAAGTTGAAAGAATTATCAATGAGCCAACTGCTGCTGCTTTAGCATATGGAATCAATGATGATAAAGAGCAGACTGTTTTGGTTTATGACTTAGGCGGGGGTACTTTTGATGTCTCTATCTTAGAGCTTGGTGATGGAGTAGTAGAGGTTATTGCTACTAGTGGTGATAACCAATTAGGTGGAGATGATTTTGATGAAAAGATTATCAATTATTTAGCTGAACAGTTTGAAAAAGAGCATGGTATTGATTTACGTAAAGACAAGATGTCATTACAAAGATTAAAAGATGCTGCTGAAAAGGCTAAAATTGAGCTTTCTGGAGTAGCAACTACTAATGTAAATCTACCATTTATTACTCAAACTGCAGAAGGACCACAGCATTTGGATGTAGATATTACTCGTTCTCAATTTGAGAAAATGAGTTCTGATTTAGTAGATAGAACTTTAAAAGCTGTACGTCAAGCTTTAGACGATGCTGGATTGAGTAAATCTGATATTGATGAGGTATTGTTAGTAGGTGGTTCTACTAGAATTCCAGCAGTACAACAAGCGATTGAAAAAGAGATAGGTAAGACTCCAAATAAAGGTATCAATCCTGATGAATGTGTAGCAATGGGTGCAGCTATTCAAGGTGGAGTATTAAATGATGAAGTTAGTGATGTTGTATTATTAGATGTTACTCCATTATCTTTAGGTATTGAAACAATGGGTGGAGTATTTACTAAGCTTATCGATAGAAATACTACTATTCCAACTGAAAAGAGCCAAGTCTTCTCAACTGCAGCAGACAATCAACCTGCCGTTGATATTCACGTCTTACAAGGTGAGAGACAGATGGCTAAGGATAACAAGACTTTAGGTAGGTTCCAATTAACTGATATACCACCAGCACCAAGAGGAGTACCTCAAATTGAAGTAACTTTTAAGATCGATGCTAATGGTATAGTTCATGTATCTGCTAAAGATAAAGGAACAGGTAATGAGCAACAGATTACAATCAAATCTGATACTGGTTTATCAGAAGAAGAGATTGAAAGAATGGTTAAAGATGCAGAAAGCCATGCTGAAGAGGATAAGAAGAAGAAAGAAGCTATAGAAACAGTAACTGGTGCAGATAGTTTAGTACATCAAGTTGAAAAGACTATAGAAGAAGCTAAAGAGCAAGCTGATGCTTCAGTATTAAGTGAAATTGAAAGTAAGAAGGATGAATTGAAGAAAGTCTTAGAAGGTATTGATATGCATAATATCGACCCAGATAAAGTAGATGTTGATAGTATTAAAGCTAAACAAGAGGCATTAACTCAAAAGCTTCATGAGTTGACAACTCAAATGTATCAACAAGCTGAGCAAGCTCAACAAGCAGCAGGAGGCGCTGGTGCACAGCAAGCAGAAGCTGATGATGATGTAGTAGATGTTGATTTTGAAGATGTTGATGAATAAAGAGAATCAATTAATATAGAGTAAAGAGAGTCAAAGCCAAGCTAATTTGGTTTTGACTCTGTTTTTATGAATAGAGATTAATGATTATTTCATTTGAAATTTTATTTCTTCCTAGACTTATTGTATAATAATTTAAGTAGATAGTTTAAGTAATAATAGACTACAGTAAGTTTATGGTTATTTTATATAGAATATCTGTGGCAAAAAAATTGTTTTAATTAGTTTTGAAATTTTTACTTAACGATATATTGTAAAATGAATTAGAAAGGCAGTGATTGAATTGGCTAAAAGAGATTATTATGAGATATTAGGCGTAGATAAAGGTGCGAGTAAACAGGAGATTAAGCGGGCTTATCGGAAGTTATCTAGAAAGTATCATCCTGATGTAAGTAAAGAGGAGAATGCTGAAGAAAAATTTAAAGAGATTGCAGAAGCCTATGAAGTGCTAAGTGATGAGGAAAAAAGGGCTAGATATGATCAATTTGGTCATGCTGGAGTCGGTGGAGATGGCGGATTTGGTCAAGGTGGCTTTGGAGGCTTTAATCAAGGTGGTTTTGGTGGCTTTGATGATATCTTTGATATGTTCTTTGGTGGAGGGGGAAGATCAAGAAATAGAAATGCTCCACGTAAAGGATCAGATTTAAGAGTAAACATTACAGTTGAATTTGAAGAAGCAGCCTTTGGTACTAAAAAGGAGATTACTATTCCTCGAACAGAGGATTGTGAGACTTGTGGTGGTAAAGGGGCTAAATCAAGTAGTGATGTAGAGACTTGTGCTAAATGTGGTGGAAGTGGTGAGCTTCAATTTAAACAGAATACTCCTTTTGGTCAGATGGTACAGACTAGTACTTGTGATCGTTGTAGTGGTACTGGTAAGTTTATTAAAGATCCTTGTCCAGATTGTCATGGTAATGGTAAAGTTAAGAAGAGAAGAAAGGTCTCTATAGATATTCCAGCAGGAGTTGATGATGGAGTTACTCTAAGAATACGTGGTGAAGGAGAAGCTGGAGTAAATGGTGGTCCAGCAGGAGATTTACAGGTTGTTATCAATGTTAAGCGCCACAAAATCTTTAAGCGTAGAGGAAATGATGTTTTATGTGAAGTGCCAATCAGTTTCGTTCAAGCTACTCTAGGTGATGAGATTCAAGTTCCTACTTTAGATGGAAAGGTTAAATTTACTATTCCAGAAGGGACTCAACCTGCTACTACCTTTAGATTGAAGAATAAAGGTATCCCATATTTAAGGGGTAGTGGACGGGGAGATCAACATATCAAGGTTAAAGTCGTCATTCCTAAGAAGTTAGATGATAAGCAGAAGAATTTACTTAAGGAGTTTGCAGAGATCAGTGGTGAAGAGATAAATCCAGAACATAAAGGATTCTTACAGAAGATAAAGGATGCTTTTGGACTTGACTAAAAAGGTGGGAAACTATAAATGAAATTAAAAGAGGTAATTATTACAACCAATTATGAAGGCTTTTCAGCAATTGAAAATATCTTAGGGGAGCTAGGTGCTGTAGGAATCAGTAAAGAGGACTTCAAACAAGAAGAAGTAATTATGAAAGGGTATTTTGAAGATGAAGAGTTGACCAAGGAGAAGATAAGCTCTTTACGGGATAGAGTAGCAAAGTTAGTTGACTATGACTTAAATATTGGTAGTGGAGAGATAATAATTAAAGAACTAGAGCAAGAGGATTGGGTCAATAAGTGGAAGAAGGATATTAAACCTATCAAAGTAACTGACAAGATTGTGATTAAGCCTACTTGGGAAGAGTATCAGAAGCAAGCAGAGGAAATTATCATAGAACTAGACCCAGGTCTAGCCTTTGGTACAGGTTATCATGGGACTACTAGTGGTTGCTTAGAGATGATAGAGAAGTATCTTCAGCCTGATTTTGATGTATTAGATATCGGTACTGGAACAGGAATACTATCGATTGCTGCTACTAAGCTAGGCGCTAAGAGTAACTTTGCCCTTGATATCGATCCAGTAGCTGTCAAAGTAGCTAAAGAGAATGCTAAATTGAATCAGGTCTTAGATCAAATTGATTTTGCTCAGGGTGATTTGTTAGATATTGTTGATGGAAAGTATGATTTAGTTATTGCCAATATCTTGCCCCATGTAATTAAAAGACTGATTCCTGATTTACCTAAAGTTGCAAAGCTAGGAAGTATTTCAATCTTATCAGGAATTATTGAAGAGAAAGCGGATATGATAAAGGATGAATTGAAAAATTATAATTTTGAAGTCAAAGAGATCATTCAAAAAGAGCAGTGGATTACAATTGTAGCTATTAGGAGAGGATAAAATGCATCATTTTTTTGTTCAATCAACAGATATAAATGATGGGATAGTTATTATTAGAGGTGATGATGTCACCCACATCACCCGTTCATTGAGATTAGATATTGATGATGAAATCAGTGTTAGTGATGGAGAAGGTCAGAAATATTTAACTAAATTGATAGAGTTCAGCAAAGATTTTGTAAAAGCTAAGATAATAAAAGAGTTTGAAGTACAAGCCGAACCTAGAGTAAAGGTAACCCTTGTGCAGGGCTTACCTAAGGGTAAGAAGATGGATATGATTGTACAGAAATGTACAGAGATTGGTATGGAAGATATTATTCCTATCGATACTAAGCGGACTATTGTCAATTTAAATGAAAAGAAGGCTAAGCAGCGTCAAGAAAGATGGCAGAAGATAGTAGAAGAAGCAGCTAAGCAGTCTAAAAGAGGTAAAATTCCAAGTGTTAGAGAACTCTCCGATTTAAATCAGGTTATAACAGATTTTGATAGATATGATTTGGTTTTAGTGCCTTGGGAGGATGAAGAGAGTCGAGGGTTAAAAGAGACTTTATCCTCTAATTTAGATGCTCAGAAGATCATGATTATAATCGGACCAGAGGGTGGTTTCAGCTCTAAAGAGGTAGAACAATTAAAGACGGCAGGGGCAAAATCTGTTACTCTAGGTCCTAGAATTTTAAGAACTGAAACTGCTGGTATTGCAACTCTATCTATGGTATTATATGAATTAGGAGATTTAGGATAGTTTACAGTGTACAGAGTACAGTTTACAGTGGTTGACATGTAGAGTTTTTTATTAAAAACTCGTAGTAAAACATTTAAGGAGTTTTATTTTTAACTGTACATTATAAACTGTCAACTATCAACTGTAATTTAACGGAGGTTATTATATGAAACGGGTTGCATTTTATACACTAGGATGTAAGGTTAATCAATATGATACAGAAGCGATGATGAAACAGCTTGAGGAAGCCGGTTATGAAATTGTTGATTTTGAAAGTGAAGCTGATATTTATGTAATTAATACTTGTACTGTAACTCAACAAGGTGCAAGTAAGTCTCGTAAGATTACTAGAAGAGCTAAAAGGAGAAATCCTCAAGCTCTGGTTGCTATGGTAGGCTGTTACCCACAGGTTGATGCTGATAAGGTAATGGAGATGGCAGAGGTTGATTTAGTAGTTGGGACTAAAGGAAGAAGTAAAATAGTAGAGTTTGTCAAGCAGGCAATGAGGGCAAAAGGACCAGTTAACTTTGTGCAAGAGATGGAAGAGGATGATAGCTTTGAAGAGATTGCTATTGAAGAATCTAAAGAGAGAACAAGAGCTTCTATTAAGATTCAAGAGGGCTGTGACCAGTTCTGTTCTTATTGTATAATTCCCTATGCTCGTGGTTCTTTACGCAGTCGTTCCTTAGAGGATGTTAAGGCTGAGGTTATGCGCTTAGCTGAAGGTGGGTTTGAGGAGATAGTTTTAACAGGAATTCACTTAGGACAATATGGGAAAGATAAAGAAGACCTTGATTTGGTTAAATTAATTAAAAGAATCTTAACAGTAGAGGGAATTAAGAGAATTAGGTTGAGCTCTATTGAGGGAACAGAAGTTAGTGATGAATTGATAGACTTAATTGCAGAATCTGATAAATTATGCCGACACCTCCATTTGCCTTTACAAAGCGGGTCTGATAAGATATTAGAAGCTATGAATCGCCCTTACAATGTGCAAGAGTTTAGGGATATGGTAAATAAGATTAAAGCTAAAGTACCAGAGATTGCAATTACTAGTGATGTGATTGTAGGTTTTCCTGGAGAAAGTGATGAGGATTTTGATGATACTTATCAAGTAGTTAAGGAACTTGAGTTTAGTGATTTACATATCTTTAAGTATTCCAAACGGCAAGGAACTCCAGCAGCAGATTTTGAGAACCAAGTCCATTCAATTATAAAGAAGAAGAGAAGTGAAAAACTAAGAGAGTTATCTGAAAAGTTATCCTCAGCTTATCAGCAGAGATTTATAGGGGAGAGAATAGACGTTTTATTAGAGGAAGTACGGGATAGTCAAACAGGAATGTTAACTGGGCTAACTGATAATTATCTAAGGGTTTTAGTTGATGGCTCTGATGATTTATTAGGAAAATTAGTTGAGGTAAAGTTAATGGAAAAAGAAGGTGAATTAATAGGTTGTTTAGAATAATATAATATTATTTAAGTTACAAATCTACTATAGTTTATTTAGGAAAGGGGGGCATACGATGGAAGAATGTATTTTCTGTAAGATAGTTGCTGGTGAGATTAATAGTGATATCATCTATGAAGATGATAAAGTAATTGCTTTTAAGGATATTAATCCTGAAGCACCTCTCCATAATTTAATTATTCCTAAGAAACATATTCCTACTCTAGTAGATATTAAAGAGGATGATAAAGAGCTGATAGGTCATATCTATTGGGTAGCTAGCAAAATTGCTAAAGATGAAGGAATTGCAGAGGATGGATTTAGGGTAGTGACCAACTGTAATAAAGCTGGAGGTCAGACTGTCTATCATATTCACTATCATCTATTAGGAGGACGGAACTTACAGTGGCCTCCAGGTTAGAAGATTAAATGTAGTTACATAATTTTAGTTAATTAGTGAGGATGACTCATTATTGTATCTAATGTTAAATAAAGATAAAGAAATTAGGGGGGGATTAGTGTGTCTTTACAGGAAAGATTATTAGAAGATATGAAAACTGCTATGAAGAGTAAAGATAAAGAGAGATTATCTGTAATTAGGATGGCAAGGGCTGCTATTAAAGATAAAGAGATTAATGAGAGAAAAGATTTAACTGATGAAGAGGTTATTGAGGTTTTAGCCAAGTTGGTAAAGCAGAATAAGGACTCTATTACTGAATATGAGAAGGCTGGTCAAGAGGATAAAGTAAAAGATTTAGAGAATGAAATTGCTATATTACAAGATTATCTTCCTAAACAGTTAAGTGAAGAGGAGCTAGTTGAGATTGTAGAGGAAGTAATTGCTGAGACTAAAGCAGAGAGCATGAGAGATATGGGGAAAGTAATGGGGGTAATCATGCCAAAGGTTACAGGAAGAGCTGACGGTAATGTGATCAGCCAATTAGTAAAAGAGCGATTAGCATAAAGTAAAATAAATTATAGACTTTTTGGGAGAGACGGTGCTAGCCGTCTCTTATTGTTTTTAGACAACTAACATGTGATTAGTTACTTGTCACTGTCTCCCTTCGATTTTATTCTTCTAAACTTAACTGTAATTAATAATCGATACCTTACATATATATTATTTAGTAGCAAAGTCGACTGAATGTATTAAATATTGATAGTATTAGCGATTAACTAATATTAGCTAATGGATATTAGTAACTAAGTTAGCAATAGCTAACGCTTAGGAGGAGTTTAAATGGGGAAGAAAGAGAAAGCTAAAGAGTTGTTTGCTAATATATTTGACCTTCCTCAAGAGGTAGTATTGAATTTGCCTAGGATTTCATTAGTTGGAGGTATGCAATTAGCAATAGAGAATCATCGAGGAATTATAAAGTATACTCCAGAATTTATAAAGATCAGGTCACATCGTGGGCAGATTATTATAGAGGGTAAGGATATGAGTATTGATAGTTTAGAAGAGGAGATTATTATAATAGAAGGTAAGATAACTGATTTAAAAATTAAATCAGTTTAAGGGGGATACCATGCTAAAGAAACTATATACTTTAGTAGAAGGATATTTGAGGTTAGAGATTCAAGGAGCTAATTTAGAGAAGTGTATCAATATTTTAATGAGAGAAGGCTTTAAATTATGGGATATTATCCGTATAGGTGATAGGTTATATGTAAATATTAGATTAAAGGATTTTAAAAATATCAGACCTCATTTAAGAAGAACAAGATATAAGGTTAGAATAAATCAGAAAAGAGGACTACCTTTTTTCTTTACTAAGGTATTGAATAGGAGATTTTTAATTATTGGATTGATTTTTTTAGTCTTGTCATTATATACTTTATCATCATTTTTGTTCTTTATAGAGATTCAAGGTACTAAAGAGATAGAGAAAGAGGAGATATTGGAATTTTTAAGAGAGGCTAAAATCCGCCCTGGGGTACTAAAATCTAGTATTCCATTAGAAGATTTGGAAAAAGCACTTATCAGGAGGGTTCCTAGAATTGCTTGGGTCAATATTCATTTTTCTGGAACTACATTGATTGTGGAGTTAGTGGAGAAGAAGATAGTAGATTCTAAGATAATTCCTAGTGATATTGTAGCTGCTAAAGCTGGAATTATATCTAAACTGATTGTATTAAAGGGAACTCCAATGGTTGAAGAGGGGATGACTGTTAAAAAAGGTGATTTATTAATAAGTAAGGAAGTATTTATTAAAAAAGAAGAGGAAGAGGTAATTAATAAAGAGGATGAGGAGACTAAAGAGGAAGAAGGTAATGATAGGGGTATTCTTGTTAAAAAGGAGGAAGTAAAGGCTGAAGGAATCATTAAAGCAAGAATCTGGTATGAGGGTTATGGAGAAGCTAAACTTGTTCAGGAGTATGAGCAATTAACTGATAACAGTAAAACCAGTATAATTATTAAATTTAAGGATAAGAAGATAAATTTAAAGGGGCCTAAAAGCTCACCATATACTAACTTTAAAGTAGTAGAAGAGGTAAAATCTTTACCTAAATGGAGGAATATCGACTTACCTATCGAATTAGTTACAAGAAGATACATAAAGGTGAAAAAGGTAAAAGAGAGAATCGATTTGGAGATGGCTAAACAGATTGCCAAAGATGATGCAGTAGAAAGCATCTTGCAAGGGGTATCAAAAGAGGCTATAATATTAAATAGTAAATTAAAGTTAATAGACTTAGATGGTGAAGTTAATAATATAATTAGAATCAAAGCATTGTTAGAAATCGAAGAAGAGATTGGAGTCAGGAAGGAGTAGCTAGTTTTGGAAATCTTAACAAAAGAAGTTACATTAAGTAGTAATCAAGCTGCAAGAAACATATTTGGTCACCATGACCAGAATTTAAGATTAATAGAAAAAAACTTTCCAACACAGATAATTGCCAGAGGTAATATAGTTAAAATTAAAGGGGAAGAAGATGATGTAAATAAAGTATATAAGCTCTTTGAAGAGCTAAATAAGATAGCTAATAATAAGGATGCTTTAACCACTAAAGAAGTAGAGTATGCTATTGAAATGAGCAGAGAAGGGGAATTTTCTTTAAATGAGATTTACTCTGATGTAGTGCAAGTTACTAGTTCAGGAAAGAAGATTACCCCTAAGACTATAGGTCAAAAGAAGTATCTAGATGCTTTACGTAAGGATGATATCGTCTTTGGAATAGGTCCAGCAGGGACAGGAAAGACCTATTTAGCAGTAGTTATGGCTGTTAATTATTTAGTTAAAAATAAGGTGGAGAGAATTATTTTAACTAGACCAGCCATTGAAGCTGGTGAGAATTTAGGTTTCTTACCAGGAGATTTACAGGAGAAGGTTGACCCTTATTTACGACCTTTATATGATGCTTTGTATGATATATTAGGACCTGAAAAAGTTGAGCAACTTTCAGAGAAGAAGATTATAGAGATTGCTCCTTTAGCTTATATGAGAGGTAGAACTCTTAGAAATTCAGCTGTTATTCTGGATGAAGCTCAAAATACTACTAGAGAGCAAATGAAGATGTTTTTAACTCGCTTAGGACCTAACTCTAAAGCAGTAATTACTGGTGATATTACTCAGATTGATTTACCAAATAGAAAGAAATCAGGATTGGCTCAAGCAGAGCAGATATTACAACATATAGATGGCATAAGTTTTATTTATTTAACTAATCTTGATGTAGTAAGGCATAGGTTGGTTAGGGAGATAATTAAGGCTTATGAAGAAATTAACTGATCCTTTTAGGAGTGAAATATAATGTCTTTTTTTGAGCAATTATTAGAAAAATTGAAGGTTGGGCATGTTGATTTTTATAAGGTTGAAAGGTCACAACGCTATATTTGGATTATAGTTATCTTTGTTATATTAGCAGGAATTGTTACTATTGATATCTTTCCAAAAGAGGTTAATTTAGAAGTAGGACAAGTTGCTAAAAATGATGTTGTTGCCCCTAAGACAGTAGAGTACATAGATGAAGAGCAGACTGAGGCTTTAAGAAGAGAAGCGGCTAATTCAGTTTCTAAGGTTTATGAAGAAGATGTAGGGATCTTAACTGAGGTAAAGGTTGATGTTAGAAAGTTCTTCGATAATATTCAAGTTATAAGAGAGACTGATGTGGAGTTAGCCGATAAGATTCAACAGGTTCAAAATAATTATAATATAGATTTGTCTTATCAGAATCTATCATATCTATTTAGTTTATCTGAAGAAGATGTAGATCTTTTAAAAGAAGATATTCTGATGATATTAGCTAAATATTTAAATCGTGGTGTTAAGAACGATTATCTAAGTAATGTAAAGGAACAATTAAGCCAAGATGCCATGAAATTAAGTGAAGACCAGCAGTATAATGCACTGGTAAGTGGGATTGCTCAACATTTTATAAAACCTAATATGATCTTTAATTTAGAGGCAACAGAGAAGAAGAAAGAAGAAGCTCGTCAAAAGATAGAGCCTATTAGAAGAACCTTCTCTAAAGGTGAGATTATAATTCGCCATGGTAAAGTTGTTACTAAAGAGGACATTAAGATTTTAGAAAAATTGGGGCTAAGACAGGCCAAAATTAATTATCTTAATATTCTTGGACACATTTTAATTGTTTTAATATTCGTCTTAATTCCTACTATTTATATATATCAATATCAGAAGAGCATTTTAGATGGAGAAGGGATATTGGCTTTATTAGGTCTATTACCAATTATTATTATTTCATTGGCTAAATTAGCTAATTATATGCCTATTAAATACCCATCCTTCATAGTTCCAGTGGCTGCTGCTTCGATTATGATTGCAATTTTAATCGATACTGATTTAGCAATACTTTTTACAATCAGTTTATCCTTTTTAGTAGGGATAGTTACTGGAGATGAAGTAATTGGTATAACAGTTGCCTTAGTTAGTGGACTAACAGGAATCTATAGTGTATCTAAGTTAAGTCAACGTTCTGATTTGGCTAGAGCTGGATTTATTGTCAGTGGAACGACAGCACTAACTATCTTTACATTTAGCTTACTTGAACCTACTGTTGAATTGATTAGTTTTTTACAGGTGCTATGGGCAATACTGAATGGGTTTTTGGTTGCAGTAGTTGCCAATGGCTTATTACCTTATATAGAAAATATCTTTGGTATTACATCACCAGTTAAATTATTGGAGTTATCTAATCCAAATCATCCTTTATTGAAAAGGTTATTAGTAGAAGCTCCAGGAACCTATCATCATAGTATAATAGTTGGAAACCTAGCAGAAGCTGCTGCAGACCAAATAGGAGCAGATTCATTATTGGCTAGGGTATCAGCTTATTATCATGATATTGGTAAGATTAAACGTTCTTATTTCTTTACAGAGAATCAGATTGGGGCAGAGAATCCTCATGATAAATTATCACCTAGTTTAAGTACCTTAATTATTACTTCCCATGTTAAGGATGGATTGGAGCTGGCTAAAGAGCATAAATTACCACAAATTATTATAGATGTGATTGAACAGCATCATGGAACTAGTCTCGTTTCTTTCTTTTATCAAGAGGCTAAGCATGATGAGAAGTATAAGAATATAGATGAAGATGATTTCAGATATGATGGACCTAAGCCTCAAACAAAAGAAGCTGGTTTGATTATGTTGGCTGATATAGTGGAAGCTGCTGTTAGATCAAATGTATCAGCCCAGAGTAACCCTGGTAAGTTAGAAAAGTTTGTTAGAGAGCTTGTCAAGAAGAAATTAGATAGTGGGCAGCTAGATGAATGTAATTTAACTTTGAAGGATTTAGATAAGGTTGCTAATGCTTTTGTCAATATATTAAAAGGAATCTTTCATAATAGAATAGAATATCCTGATAATATTGCTCAACAATTTAAGGAGGGAAAGATGTTAAATGGCAGTACTAATAAATAATCTACAAGATAATTTAGAGGTTGAAGAAGATATCATAGATGTAATAGAGCAGGTGGTAAATGTAGTGTTAAAAAGAGAATCCGATTTAGCCAAAGAGGTGAGTGTTGCTTTGGTTGATGATAATTATATACATGGTTTAAACCATAGGTATAGAGGAAAGGATCAGCCAACTGATGTATTATCTTTTCCCCAAGATGATAATCTTTTATTGGGTGATATTATCATCTCTTTGGAGACGGCTCAACGCCAAGCAGAAGAATATAATCACTCTTTTGCTAGAGAGATAGGTTTTTTAACAGTCCATGGAATGCTCCATCTTCTTGGTTATGACCATTATGGTAAAGAAGAGAGGATAATTATGCGTAAAAAGGAGGAAGAAATCCTAGTAGAGCTAGGTTTAAGTAGAGACTAGATGAAGTTAATTAATAATTTAATTAAAAGCTTTAACTATGCTGTTAATGGTATTATATACTCTTTAAAGCATGAACGTAATATGAAGATTCATCTAATTATTTCTGTTATAGTCTTATTATTTGGGATTTTTTTTAGCTTAAATAAGCTAGAATTATTGATTTTATTCATATCAATAACCTTGGTTTTCTTTAGTGAAATGATTAACACTGCTATTGAAAGATTGAGTGATTTAGTTAATAAAGAGTATCATCCAACTATTAAGATAATTAAGGATGTAGCAGCAGGTGCTGTTTTGATAACAGCTTTAAATGCTATTGTTGTAGGGTATATTATATTCTTCAATGATATTAAGCCTCTAACCTTAAATTTATTACAACACATTCAACAAACCCCAATTCATTTAACTTTTATCACGTTAATTTTAATTATATTAATAGTAATTGGGGTAAAGTCCCAATTTAATAAAGGGACTCCATTGCAAGGGGGAATGCCTAGTGGTCATAGTGCTCTTGCTTTTGGTGTAATGATTATTATTTCTAATTTGGCAAATGATGCTTTGATTACAACTTTAGCACTATTGATGGCGGTTTTAATAGCACAAAGCAGGATAGAAGGAGATATTCATACTCCCTGGGAGGTTATTTCTGGTGCGATGATTGGCTCATTAATAGGTATATTAGTATTTCAATTAGTTAATTTGTAATTTTGTTAGGAGGGCATTAATCTATGGATTTGACAGTGTTAATAGAAGGAGTGGCTTTATTAATACTATTAATCCTATCTGGATTTTTTTCAAGCTCTGAAACTGCATTAATGTCAGTAAATAAAGTTGAGATTAGACACTTAAAGCAGGAAGGAAATAAGAAAGCTACTGTTGTGGATAGGTTATTAAGTAGTCCAGATAGATTATTGGTTACAATTTTAGTTGGTAATAATTTAGTTAATATAGCAGCTTCATCAATTGCAACTGCTTTAGCTACTGATATATTTGGTGCTAAGGGAGTTGGTATTGCTATAGGTGTAGTAACTATATTTGTATTAATTTTTGGGGAAATCACTCCAAAATCCTTTGCTACTAAGGAGTCTAAAAAAGTCTCTATGCTAGTAGCTCCATATATAGAATTCTTCTCTTTTCTATTATCTCCCCTTATTAAAGGTTTAACAATAATCACCAATTTTGTCATGAGGAGATCTGGAGATAAGAAGGTTAAACCTTTTATCAGTGAAGAAGAAATCAGGAGATTTTTAACAGTTGGTGAGCAAGAAGGTATTATTGAAACTGATGAGAAGCAGATGATTAACAGTATCTTTGAATTTGATGATATTAGTGTTAAGGAGATTATGATACCTAGAATACACATGTTATGCATAGAGATAAATGATCCTTTAGAGGAACTGATAGATTTGATTATTAATATGGGGTTTTCTAGGATTCCGGTGTATAATGATACTGTTGACAATATAGTAGGAGTAGTTTACGCTAAGGATTTACTTCCATTATTAAAAGAGGATAGTTATGATGTTGATATTCAAAAGATTATGAGACCGGCTTATTATATACCTGAAACCAAGAAGATAGATAATCTGTTAACTGAATTTAGGAAAGAGAAGATTCATATGGCTATTATTCTTGATGAATATGGTGGAACTGCTGGATTGGTGACTATTGAAGATTTACTAGAGGAAATTGTTGGTGATATTCAGGATGAATATGATGAAGAAGAGAAGTGGATTAGAATTATTAATGAGGATGAAATTTTAATTGATGGACGTGTCGATATTGATGAGATTAATGAGTTGTTAAGTATATCTTTACCTGAAGAGGATTATGAAACAATCAGTGGCTTTATTTTAAGTATGTTAGGTTATGTCCCCAATGCTGGAGAGTGGATTGAATTTGAGGATTTACACATTTCTGTAGAGAAGGTAATACAAAGAAGAATCTCAAAAGTTAGAATTAAGCGGGTTAAGGATAAAGTGGCAATTGAGCAGGAGGAAGTGTAAATGTTAAAGCAGTTACGGAATTATTTAATTACTGGTTTGATCGTTTTATTACCGTCAATAGCTACTATATATATTATTGTTACAGTTATTAATATAGTAGATAGTGCTTTAAGCCCAGTAGTTAAAATTTTATTAGGAAGAGAGGTTTATGGGCTTGGGTTTATAATGACTTTTATCTTAATTTTGGTAGTAGGTATTATAGCTAAGAATATGCTAGGGAAGAGATTGATTGATTTTGGTGAAAGATTACTGATTAGAATTCCATTAGTTCGTACTATCTATGTTACTGTTCGTCAACTGATAAATGCCTTATTTTTAAAGAATAAGACTGCTTTTCGTGATGTAGTCTTGGTTGAGTACCCTCGCCGGGGAATCTATCAATTGGGCTTTTTGACCTGTAAGGGAGTAGGAGAGGTGCAAGAGAAGACATCACAGGAAGTTGTTAATGTCTTTATCCCTACTACTCCTAATCCTACTTCTGGGATGTTAATTTTAATCCCTAAAGATGATATTACTTACTTAGATATGACTGTTGAACAAGGATTGAAGTTGATTGTTTCTGGAGGGACAGTAGCACCTGAAGAAGATTAAGGAGGTTAGAATTTGCAAATAAGAATTGCAGCACTAAAGGACAATCAAGTTGATGTTATTAATAAGTTGGTCAAGATTGAAAGTGAAGCCTTTGGAGAAGGTGGCTTAAACCAGTGGGGGTTAGTACCAATGATTTATCATGGTATGGTCTATGTTATTTGGCTGGATAAAGAGCCTATTGGTTTAGCAGAATATATGAGAGATATGAAAGATATAGAGAAGGGTTATTTATATGGGTTGGCTATATCCAAAAGCCATCAAGGTAAGGGGTTTGGTAGTAAATTATTGGATTATTCTTTAAGAGATCTGTCTAAACGAGAGATTAAGAAGGTAGAATTGACAGTAGATCCTAATAATCAGAATGCAGTCTATATCTATCAGCAGAAATTTGGATTTAATAAAGTTGACTATCGAGAGAATGAATATGGTGTAGGAGAAGATAGACTAATTATGGAACTTAAATTATAAGGGGGCACAGTAATGGAGAAATTAACAGCCGATAAAGGTTTCAAATCAGGATTTATTACAGTAGTAGGGCAGCCCAATGTTGGTAAATCGACCTTGGTCAATAAATTGATTGGAGAGAAGATCAATATTACTTCTCGTAAAGCACAAACAACTAGAAATAGGGTTCAATGTATATTAACTTTAGATGATGCTCAGATGATATTTATAGACACCCCAGGAATTCACAGTCCAAAGGATAAGATGGGAAAATATTTAAATGAGATAGCCTATGAATCTTTAAAGGAGATTGATTTAGTTATCTTTATGGTTGATGCTAATTATAAACCAAATAATCAGGATAAAAAGATTGCTACTCAGCTAGCTCATGCATCTTCTGTGCCAACTCTTCTGGTTTTAAATAAGGTAGATACTGTATCTAAAGATGATTTAGCTACAAGAATTAATGATTATCAGAAACTAGGAGAATTTACTGATATTATAACTATTTCAGCTGAAAAAGAGATTAATTTAGATGACTTGACTGATACTATAGTTAATTATTTGCCAGAAGGTCCTAAGTACTATCCTGATGATATGATTACTGATCAAATAGAGCAATTTATCGTCTCTGAACTGATCAGAGAGAAGGTTTTAAAGTTTACACATCAAGAAGTACCCCATTCGGTGGCTATTGAGGTTACCAAATTTGAAGAGAGAAGTGATAAAGATTTAATTGAAATTGGTGCTAATATTTATGTAGAGAGAAAATCTCAAAAGGGAATCTTAATAGGTAAAGGTGGAAGTATGCTTAAAAAGATCGGTAAGAGTGCTAGAGTTGATATAGAAAATCTATTGAGTACCCAGGTCTTTTTAGATTTATGGGTTAAGATAAAAGATGACTGGAGAGATAAGGAGGATGCTTTGAAAATGCTAGGCTATAAGGGGTGATACTATATGAGAGAAAGTCTACTCTTAGATATAAAAGCAAAACTTGAAGAAAAAAATATTGAAAGTTTAAAACCTATATTAGAAGATTTATATCCAGCTGATATTACTGAGTTGATAGATGAACTATCTATGGAGGAAGTGGAGGATATAATTCCTGCTATTCCCCTAAAGAAGATGGCTTATGCTTTAACAGAGTTTGATTATCATGTTAAGCATACCATTTTGAATTTAGTAAAACCTGAAGACTTAAGAATTATCTTAGACAATATGTATGCAGATGACATAGCAGATTTCTTAGGTACTTTATCTATAGGACAGACGAAAGAATTATTAAAGTTGATGAGAAAAGAAGATGCTGAGCAGATTCGTAATCTGTTAGGTTATGATGAAGATAGTGCCGGTGGTATTATGACCACCGAATACATAGCAATCAAGGAAGGTAAGACTGTAGGAGAGGCTTTGGATATCGTTAGAGAGGTTGCTAGAGAAGCTGAGATGATTTACTACATTTATGTAGTAAATCAGACCAAGCAATTAATGGGTGTACTTTCGATGAGAGAGTTGATTACGGCAAATCCCGAAAAGAAGATAAAGGATTTGATACAGAAGAAGGTAATTCATGTTAGGTTAGATTTAGACCAAGAAGAGGTAGCTCGTATTATCTCTAAATATGACCTCTTAGCTGTTCCAGTAGTTAATCATCAGAAGCAGCTTTTGGGAATAATAACAGTAGATGATATCATTGACGTTATTGAAGAAGAAGCTACTGAGGACATTTATAAGATGGCTGCAACCAGTGAGGTTGATTTTGAAGATGGCCATAGTTCAATATTAAAGGCTGCTTTAAAACGTTCTCCATGGCTGATAGTTCTCTTATTTGCAAGTATATTGTCGGGTTCTGTAATTGATATATTTTCTAATCTTTTAAATAGTGTAGTGGCTCTAGCTTTATTTATGCCTACTTTAGCTGGAACTGGTGGTAATGCTGGTACTCAATCTCTGGCAATTGTTGTTAGGGGATTGGCTACAGGAGATATAGATTCTAAAGATTTATTTATGCATTTATTTAATGAGATTAAGGTTGGAGGATTGGTGGCTTTAATTTGTGGTTCTATTATTGCTTTAGTTGCATTTGTATGGCAGGGAAATTATATATTAGGAGTTGTTGTAGGATTGGCTATGTTTTGTAATATATTAA
Source organism: Orenia metallireducens (assembly GCF_001693735.1). Classification (GTDB taxonomy): domain Bacteria; phylum Bacillota; class Halanaerobiia; order Halobacteroidales; family Halobacteroidaceae; genus Orenia; species Orenia metallireducens. The sequence goes on along the minus strand of NZ_LWDV01000010.1, from coordinate 99,854 downwards.
CGGCGACCTTTGTAGGAACAACCACTCCATTTATTTTGGATTATTTCGGCATTGATCCAGCAGTAGCGGCAGGTCCGTTTATTACTACTGTAATTGATGCATCGGGATTATTTATTTATTTCACTTTGGCTAGATTATTCTTGAATCATTTAACATAAAATAATACGATAGAGGAGCTGATAATCATGGCAATTAAACCTAAAGATATGGCTAAAATGGTTGATCATACAATACTATATCCAACTGCAACGGTGTTAGATGTCAAGAAGACCTGTGATGAAGCAAAAGAACATGATTTTGCTTCTGTCTGTGTTAACCCTTGTTTTGTTCCCTTGGCAGCTAAATTATTGGAGAATAGTTCTGTTAAGGTATGTACAGTAATAGGTTATCCTTTAGGAGCTACTACTTCTGAGACAAAGGCATATGAGACTAAGAATGCGATCAGAAATGGTGCTCAAGAGGTTGATATGGTAGTTAATCTTAGTGCAGTTAAGTCTCATGCTTGGGATGTTGTTAGGGAGGATGTTAAAGCTGTTGTTGATGCTACTAAAATAGCAGGAGTTACTAAGGATATAATCACTAAGGTTATAATAGAGACCTGTTATTTGAATGAAGAAGAGATTGAAAAGTTATGTTATATTGCTAAGAAGGTAGGGGCTGATTTCATTAAGACTTCTACTGGCTTTGGACCAAGAGGGGCAACTACTGAAGAAGTAAGTTTAATTCGTAAGAATGTAGGTAGATCTATTGGGGTTAAAGCCTTTGGTGGCATTGATACCTTTGATGAAGCTCTTGAAATGTTAGATGCTGGTGCCAATCGAATTGGTAGTAGTGAAGGTGTAGCAATAGTAACTGGAGATGAGAATGAATAGTAAGAAGTTGGTATTTAAATACCAACTTCTTTGCTTTTTAAAAAGTGAATAAAAATTCTTAGGTTGTAGCCCAAGACTACTTCCTACGGGGCGCGCCTAAGGGTGCCTGATTTTTGCGCCCCAAAAATCAGCAAACCTACAGGTTCACAGAACCTTCTGTGGTAAAAGCGCCTCAATCTAGAAAAGAATTATACCTATAGGTTTAAATAACCAACCCTTCGTGGCAGAGCCCACTCACTACGCAATCAATATTTATTGAAACCAATAAATATCAAAGTTCTAATTCGAAGATTATACTGTTATTATTTATAATACTTGCTTCGTTCAAACATAAAGGAAACTTGGTGAAGTAAGTGTTTTTTCTTACTGAACTTATCCTTTAGGTCTAATTCTTTTCACCTAGAAAGACCTTAACTGTTAAAGCAAAAGTATCACAATATATTTATATTATCTCAATATTTAATTAATAGAATGAGTTAAATTTATTTTTTTGCATAAACTATTGTTAGAGTAATTTGTGTCAAAGAGGACATTATAGCTAGGTGGAGAAGAATATTTAATACTAACAGATAAAAAGGAATGATAATATGCCACTCTTTGATACAGATGCAATTGTACTAAGAAATTATGAGTTTAATGAAGCTGACAAGATTATCTCTCTTTATAGTAGAGAAAAAGGAAAGATTAAGGTAGTAGCAAAGGGTGTACGTAAGACCAAAAGTACTGTATCTGCTGGATTACAACCTTTTGTATATAATAATATTATGGTCTATCAAGGAAAATCTGATCTGGGGAAGCTAAGTCAATGTGATATAAAAGAGTCTTTTAACAAGATAAGAGGAGATCTTGATAAGATGGCTTATGCTTCTTATGTGGTGGAGGTAGTTGATGAGTTAACTATAGACTATGAAGAGAATAAATGGGTCTTTGGTCTTTTGTTATTAACTTTAAGATTAATAGATAGTTTAGATGATTTAGAATTGATTATTAGGGTCTTTGAATTGAAGTTGCTTAAATTATTAGGCTATGAGCCATATCTATCGGGATGTGTAGAATGTGGGAATAAGTCAGCTAAGAACTTTAGATTTGCTGGAGAAGCCGGTGGACTAGTTTGCCCTTGCTCTACCAACTGGGCTAAGAAGATAAGTATGGGGACAGTTCAGTACATTAAGAAGATTTTAGAATTAGATTATAAGAAACTGCTACAGATGAAGATACCTGGGTATGCTAGAAAGGAATTGGCTGAGATTATACCTTATTATATTCAATCTTTAATTCATAAAAAGTTAAAGTCTATCTCTTTTATAGAAAGACTAAAGGACTTTAATTAAGGAGGAACAATTATGATAACAGAAGAGTTAGAGAAGGTAGATGTTATTAGGGAGAGAACAGGAGTTGATTATGAGCAGGCTGTGGAAGCTTTAAGGTCTGTAGATGGTGATGTTTTAGAAGCAATTATTAAATTAGAGAAAGAGGAGAAGCAAAAATATACTAAAGAAGAGTTTCAAGTAAGAGGTCAGCAGGTTCTTAGTAGGGTTAAAGACTTAATTAGAAAAGGTAATGTTACAAGGGTTAAGGTAAAGAAAGATGATAAAGTTTTAGTAGATATCCCTGTAACAGCAGGTGTAGTAGGAACAGTGATTGCACCTTATTTGACAGTCTTAGCGGGTATAGCAGCTTTAGCCAATAAATGTACTATAGAGGTTGAAAGGCTTAATAGGTTAGCAGATAGGGTTGAGAATGATATTGACAATTCAGATGAATTCTGATATATTTAAGGAAAAATAGATAAAGTTAGTTACAAAGAACAAGAGGAGTAATTAGAGACTGCTATTAAAGAGAGCTAGGGATGGTGGAAGCCTAGTATAGTAATCTGATGAAGGGCGCTTGGGAGTAACTGATAATAAAGTGAATCCTGATAAAGAGGATTAAACAGGGTGGAACCGCGGGTAACCTCGTCCCTGATAGTAGAAAATACTATTAGGGAGGGGTTTTTTTAGTTAAATTGAGAATTTGGAATTGAGAACTAAAAAACTAAAATAATTCTCAATTCTCCATTATAAAAAGAGGGGGAAGAATTATGAATTTTCAAGATATGATCAATACCTTAAATCAATTCTGGTCTAAACAGAAATGTATTGTAAGACAACCTTATGATATTGAGGTTGGTGCTGGTACTATGAATCCATCGACATTCTTAAGGTCATTAGGACCAGAGCCATGGAATGTAGCTTATGTGGAGCCTTGCCGTAGACCTGCTGATGGTCGCTATGGTGAAAATCCTAACCGTTTACAACATTATTATCAATATCAGGTAATTATGAAACCTTCACCTGATAACATTCAAGAGATTTATTTAAAGAGCTTAGAGGCTCTAGGCATAGATCCTAAGATGCATGATATTAGATTTGTAGAGGATAATTGGGAGAATCCAACTACAGGAGCTTGGGGGCTTGGTTGGGAAGTTTGGTTAGATGGAATGGAGATTACTCAGTTTACATATTTCCAACAGGTTGGAGGGCTTGAATGTAAGCCTGTATCTGTAGAGATTACTTATGGTTTAGAGCGTCTTGCTATCTATCTTCAAGAGGTAGATAGTGTTTTTGATATCCAATGGGTTGAAGGGATTAAATATGGAGATGTTCACCATCAAGGTGAGGTAGAACACTCTACTTATAACTTTGAAATTGCTGATGTAGAGACATTACTGACATTATTTAATCTATATGAGAAAGAAGCAACTAGAATTGCTAAGGAAGGTTTAGTATTACCAGCCTTTGATTATGTATTGAAATGTTCTCATACCTTCAATATGTTAGATGCTCGAGGAGCTGTTTCTGTTACAGAGAGAACTAGCTATATTGGACGGGTACGTACTTTGGCTAAAAAATGTGCTGAAAATTATGTTAAGCAGAGAGAAGAATTGGGTTACCCGTTGTTAAAGGAGGGGAAAGACAATGAGTAAGGATTTATTATTAGAGCTTGGAACTGAAGAGATTCCAGCAGGGTTTATGGATTATACCTTCAAACAATTAACTGATTTATCTAAAGAGATATTCTCTAATAATCGGATTGAAATTGGAGAAGTAAAGGCTACTGGTACCCCAAGAAGGATAGTCTTACTTATTGAGGATGTAGCGGAAAAGCAGAGTGATTTGGAGAAAGAGGTTAGAGGTCCTGCTGTTAGAATCGCCTTTGATGAAGATGGTAATCCTAGCAAAGCAGGTGCAGGATTTGCTCGTGGACAGGGAATTACTCCTGAAGAATTAGAGGTCAGAGATGAGTATGTTTATGCTTGTACTAGAGAGATTGGACAAGATACTAAGAATTTATTAGCAGAATTATTGACAGAGATTATCAATAGATTAAACTTCCCTAAATCTATGCGTTGGGCTAGTGAGGATATGAGATTTGCTCGACCAATCAAATGGATTTTAAGCCTTTATGGTCAAGAGACAGTAGAGTTCTCTATAGCAGGTGTTAAAGCTAGTAACTGGAGTAAAGGTCATAGATTCTTAAGTGAAGGTAAGGTAGAGATTAATGGCCCAGCAGACTACTTTACTAAATTAGAGGAAGAGTTTGTAATTGTAGACCATAATAGACGTAGAAACATGATAGTAGAGCAGATTGAAGCCATTGCTAAGGAGAAAGATGTGGTTGTAAAGATAGATGAAGATCTATTAACTGAGGTTAACTTCTTAGTTGAGTATCCAACTGCTTTATGTGGTAGCTTCTCTGAGGACTTCTTAGAACTACCATCTGAGGTATTAATTACTTCTATGAGAGAGCACCAAAGATACTTCCCAGTTGAAGATAAAGAAGGAAACCTCCAGAACTTATTTGTAACTGTCAGAAATGGTAATGAAGAGTATATTGATGTAGTTAGAGCAGGAAATGAAAAAGTGTTACAAGCACGCCTTTCTGATGCAATCTTCTTTTATGAGGAAGATCAGGAAGAGACTTTAGCAAGTAAGATAGATAAGTTAAAGAATGTTATCTTCCAAGAGGACTTAGGTACTATCTATGAAAAGGTAGAGCGAATAACTAGCTTAGCTGGTGAATTTGCTACTAAATTGGGATTAACAGCAGACAAGGTAGAACAAGCCAAAAGAGCTGCTAAGTTATCTAAAGCCGATTTAGTAACAGGTATGGTTGATGAATTCTCCAAATTGCAAGGTATTATGGGAAGTTATTATGCTTTAAATGATGGTGAAGAGCAAGAAGTAGCAAGTGCTATCTTTGAACATTACTTACCACGTTATGCTGAGGATATCTTACCAAGTACAGAAGCAGGGATTATAGTAAGTATTGCTGATAAGATTGATAGTATTGTTGGATTCTTTAGCGTGGGAATTATTCCAACAGGTTCTCAAGATCCTTATGCTTTACGCCGTCAGGCTCAAGGAATTGTTAAGATTATCGTTGATGCAGGGTTAGAATTAGATTTAGATTATCTAATCGACCAATCCTTAAATACTCTTAAAGACCAAGATAAGTTACAAAGAGATGCAGTAGAAGTAAAGGCAGAAGTATTAGAGTTCTTCAAGTTAAGATTAGAGAATATATTAGAGGATGCAGAGGTTAGATATGATGTCAGTGATGCTATCTTAGCTAATAACTTTACTAATATTAATGATACCTTAATTAGAGCTACTGCATTGATGGAGTATAGGGAAGATGAAGGTTTTGAAGAGTTGATTACAGCCTTTAATCGTGTCGCTAACTTAGCAAGCAAAAGCAATAATACCGAAGTTAATCCTGAACTATTTGAAGATAAGAGTGAAAGAGAGCTATATTCAGCTTATCAAGAGGCTAAGGAGCAGATTGATAGCTTAGTTGCTAATCGTGCTTATGTAGAGGCATTAACAGAGATTGCTAAGTTAAAAGAACTAATCGATAACTTCTTTGATTCTGTTATGGTCATGGCAAAGGATGAAAAGGTAAAAGAGAATAGATTGGGATTATTAAATTCAATCTCTAATCTATTAGCTAAGATTGCTGATTTAACTAAGATTGTAATTGATTAAGGATAGAATGTAACTGCTTTCATTTTATTATTAGGATAGATATTGAATTAATTGGAATAAAAAGAGCTACTTAGTTAAACTAAGTAGCTCTTTTCTTATTATAGAGATAATAATTTAATAGTAGGTGACAAATAATATATAATAGCTAAGAATCTTTTTATCACTAGTTACTCATAACTATTACTGAGCTTTAGAGTTGGATAACCATAATAAATTATTCTTTATTTTTGAAATTATCTTTATATTTGTGTCATAATTGCATATATTAGTGAGTATATAAATAAGAAGAACTATATAAAAGATTAAATTTGTAGTTTTAATCAAAATAATTAGATGATTATTAAATAATGTGTTGCACTATTTAATGATTGTGTTATAATATTATATAGATAATTAAATGTAAAAAAATAGAATTAATTATATCTTAAGGGGGATTTAATATGACAACTACTGTTTCTAAAAAGTTATTTGGATTAGAGGATATTAATAGAAGGAATAAGTATGGGGATACACCATTGATGGATGCTATTTTAGGTAATGCTGATTTAGAAGTTATTGAAGAGTTAATTGAAGCTGGAGCTGATGTAAATGCTAAAAATAGAGCTGGATCTACTGCTTTAATCTTTGCAATTTGGCATAAAGATAGTTTAGAGTTAATTAAACTACTTATTGATGCAGGAGCAGATGTTAATGTTAAGTGTGAGTTGGGAAGAACTCCATTAATGTATGCATCAAGATATAATAATGATGTTCAAATAATAGATACATTAATTGAAGCGGGAGCTGAGGTTAATGCTTCTGAAAATGTAGGGCGTACAGCACTAATGTACTCTATAGAGAATAATAATCAAGATATAATTACAACCCTAATTCAATCTGGAGCAGATCCTAATATGGAAGATAGATATGGAAATACCCCTGAGTTAATAGCTAAAGAGTATAATAGAGAAGAATATTTTGTAGGATAAAAGAACGGTTAAAAAATATTTGAATTTATCTAGTAACTATCAGATTAATTACTCTAAAGGTGAAGGATATATTAAGATATAAGTTGAAATAATTATAAGTGTAAGCAACTTAATACACTGTATAATCTGATATTAGGGGTGATTGAGATTAACCTAAGTGAAAGACAGAAAAGAATAATTGAAATAGTAAAAAATAATGAACCTATTACTAGTAAAGAGATAGCAAGTAAATTAAATTTAACTCGAGGTGCTTTAAGGGCGGACTTATCTGTATTGACTATGGCTAGTCTATTGGAAGCCAAGCCTAAAGTTGGTTATACATATTCAGCAGGAAGTGGATATTTAAACAATTTAGAAGATATGTATAGTAAGAAAGTAAAAGAAGTTAAATCGGTGGCTGTTGTTGTTAAAAAGAGAACCTCAGTCTATGATGCAATAGTAAAATTATTTTTGGAGGATGTAGGTTCATTGTTTGTAATCGATGATGATGAAATTTTAGTAGGAATATTATCTAGAAAAGATTTATTAAAGATGACAATAGGAGAGACTGATATAAATCAGATGCCAGTCAGTGTAGTAATGACTAGAATGCCTCATCTTTTTACCGTTAAAGATGATGATACTGTCTTTGAAGCTGCCAAAAAGATAGTAGATTATGAGATTGATAGCTTACCAGTAGTAGAAGAGTTAACTGACCAATCAGGTGAGATTATAGAAGATAAGCTTAAGGTGATCGGAAGAGTCAGTAAGACTACTATTGCGAGAGTTTTTGTTGATTGTAAGTTGCAAATATAGGAGGGAAATGGATTTTGTCAAATAATAACATAAGTGAAAATGAGTTAACTGTATTTGCTATATCAGATTTTACTGGAAAAACAGCTGAAACTATACTCAATTCTGTAGCAATTCAATTTGATAATGATAGAATCACGATAAAGAAGTTTTCTGATGTATCAGATATCGATAAATTAGCAGCAATTATAGATGAAGCAATGCAAGTTGATAATATACTTTTAGCTTATACGATTGTTTTGCCAGAATTATCTGCTTATCTAGAAAATGAAGCTAATCGGCTGGATTTACCAGTGATAGATATATTAGGGCCCATGATTAATAGTTTTTCTCAAGCATTGGATCAACAACCACAATTAGAAGTTGGATTGAGCTATAATATTGATTATGAAATTTTTGAAAAGATTTCTTGTATAGATTTTAGTTTAAGGTGTGATGATGGAAGAAATTTAAATAAATTAAAAGAAGCTGATTTTGTATTAATTGGTGTTTCTAGAACCTCTAAAACTCCTTTAAGTATATATTTATCTCAGCAAAATTATAATATAGCTACAATTTCTTTATCCCCTGAGGTTATTCCACCTAAAGAACTATATGAGTTACCTAGTGAAAAGATAATAGGATTGACCATAGAGCCAGAATATTTACAGAAGATTAGAGAGAATAGAATTAAGTTAATGGCTTTTAATCAAGGTGGGGACTATGTTAGTAGGGAAAGAATAGAGGAAGAATTGGAGTATGCTAAAGAGATTATGAATAAGATAGATGCTAGAATTATTAATATAACTAATAAAGCAATTGAAGATATAGCAGGTGAAATTTTAAATAAAATTAAATAAAAATCTTAATTTAACTTATATAAAAAGCTCTAAACATTAATGTTTAGAGCTTTTTATTCTTTGTTATAACATATAATTATATATTAATATAAATATAGTATACTTTTAAAATAAAAGTGTTGCTCTTTTTATAAAAAATTAGTATAATAAGTATATAATAGTTTGGATATATGTTTAATCTAAAGTAATAAGTACTTAGTATAAGAGGAGGATAATAGTGAGAAGAGAATTAGAACTAGAGATTGTAAAGGTAACAGAAGCAGCAGCTTTAGCAGTTAGCCCTTTAATTGGGAAGGGAGATAAGATTTTAGTTGATCAAGCAGCTGTAGATGCTATGAGAGAAGAGTTTAATAAGATGAAGATTAGAGGAAGAGTAGTAATGGGAGAAGGTAAGAAAGATAAAGCTCCAATGCTATATACAGGTGAGAAGGTGGGGCTTGGTACAGGTTGTGAAATAGACATTGTAGTTGATCCAGTAGAGGGAACTAATTTAGTAATTGGTGATTTACCCAATGCTTTAGCAGTAGTTGCTATCGCTAAAAAAGGTAAAATACTTAGCGCTCCAGATATGTATATGAAGAAGATAGCAGTTGGTCCTGAGGCTAAAGGGGTTATTAATTTAGAAGCAAGTATCACAGAAAATATCAAGGCTGTAGCTGATGCAAAGAATAAAAGAATCTCCGATATTAAAATTATTATCTTAAATAGACCTCGCCACCAAGAGATGATTAGAGAGGCTAGGGAAGTAGGAGCCAAGGTTAAATTAATTAATGCAGCTGATGTGGTAGCAGGAGTTGCAGTAGCGTTAGCCAATCAAGAAGGTGATTTATTATATGGTATTGGTGGGGCACCAGAAGGAGTATTAACAGCAGCAGCACTGAAGTGTTTAGGTGGAGATATGCAAGGGCAATTAGTCTTTTATAACGATAATGAGATTGAAGAAGCTAGGCAGCTAGGAATCAAAAATATCAATCAAGTATTTACCCTCGATAATTTAGTTTCAGGAGAAGAGGTTATATTTTCGGCAACAGGAATAACTAATGGTGAATTGTTAAAAGGAGTTCAACATTATCATAACTGTGTAGAAACTAATTCCATAGTGATGAATAGTCAAACTAATAAGATTAGAAATATTAAATTGGAGCACAGAGTAGGTAATAAGTTCCATTTAGAAAAAGGAGTTGCTAATTTCTAAGCAGACTTTTATTTCAGTATTTAAATATATAAAATCATACATAGTGAAATTATAGCATTAAATCAACTGGTTCTAATTTAAAAGATAAAAATAATACGAATTTTTGATAATCTACTATTAAATTTCGTTCTGCTTTCAGAACGAAATTTATTTTTATTTTAAGTTGTGTGTTAACCTTATCAGCTCTGTGAAAATTATAAAGATAATTTCTGAATCTAATCCCTATTATACAAAGTTAAATCGCTTTTAATTATATAGAGAAGCTAAGTTTTTTAATCTTTTATAATATTTTAACTCTAAAAATTAAAGGAGTTTTAAAGTTTTTATTGTAATATAACATAGAATATTATAACGGAAAGGGTGCGAGATGATGAAGCTCTTGGCGATTAATGGAAGTCCAAATAGAGATGGAAATACTGCTTTTTTATTGACTAAGGCCTTAGAGGCTGCCCAAAATGAAGGTGTAGAAACAGAATTGATTCACGTTAGAGATGCCTTAAAGGAGTTAAAAGAGCCTTTTTGTGTACAATGTTCTAGCCCTTGTAGTCAAATTTGTTACAAAGGAACTTTATTAGAAGAACATTATCAATTATTAGCAGAGGCTGACGGAGTTATTCTAGGTAGCCCTGTTTACTTTGGAACAGTTACAGCTCAATTAAAGGCTTTTTGGGATATGACTAGAGTTTTAAGAACTGAAAAGTCTTTATTTAATACAATAGGAGGTACTATTACTGTAGGTGCTTCTAGATATGGAGGGCAAGAGACGACAGTTAGTGCTTTACATGATATGATGATGATTCAAGGGATGATGATAGTAGGTGATGCTTCTAAAGAGACAGATATGGGGCATCAAGGTGCTTGTAGTCAACGGAATGTTAGAGAGGATTTAGAAGGGCAGAAAAGAGCTCAAATATTAGGTCAAAGAATTGCTAGATTAATTAAATAGTAAGAAGCATAAATTTTTGATATCTAATTTAGGCTTGATAGTCTAAATTAGTGGAATAAATAATATTTTTTTTGGAATAATAAGGGTTGTCGATTTAGAAGATTTCATATAAGTATCATATATCTTTATTAAAACACTAATTTAGTAATTTTATAGGATATCTGATACTCAATATTCTTCTTTTATTAAATCTATCAATTTATACTTTTTTTAATTAAAAGAAGGGATTTGTGTTTTACTGTCGAAAAGTTGTAATTGCTGTCAAGTATAATTATGAGGAGTATAGGATGAAAATTTTAGTTGATGGAGACGCATGTCCAGTTAAAGAGAATATTTCTGAAGTTTCAGCAAGGTATAAGATTAAAGTAATAATTTTTATAAGCACTGCTCATTGGACAGTTAATAGGGAAGATGTTGAATATATAACTGTTGATAGTAACTATCAAGAAGTGGATATGAAGATAGTTAATCAAGTCAAATCTGGAGATATAGTTATAACTAATGATTATGGTTTAGCTTCTTTAGTTTTAGCTAAGAGGGCATCCGCAATCTCTTTTGATGGAAGAGTTTTCACTAGAGATAAGATAGATTATCTATTAGCTAAAAGGCATTTAGCTGCTAAACTTAGGCGACAAGGAAGTTATATCTCAAAGCAGAGTAAATATTCGAAAGAAGATAGAGAGAAGTTTGAAGTTAATTTGATTGAATTAATAACTCAATTGGGATAGGAGAGATAGTATTTCTAATTCTCATTAGACTCTATGTTTAGTATAATCTTCATAATAAGTGTAGAAATATATAATATATTATTGTGTAAAATTCTCTATTATAGATAGGACAAGAGAACTGGGTTTAGTGCTAATAAATTTATCATTTCACTAAGTTTGATTTTGATTATGGGGTTAATATAACTGAGATTTAGTAGTAAAGAGTAAGTTATATATTAAATTATACTACATGAAATTAGAAGATACCATTTAAGCTAGAGGGTGAAAAGAATTGAGTTTTGCTTATAGTGAGGATTTCATAGAACAGGTTCGTTTTAATAATGACATAATTGATATTATATCAGATTATACTAGATTGGAACATTCAGGAAAGAGTTACAAGGGGTTATGTCCTTTTCATGATGAAAATACTCCTTCTTTCTTTGTAAATCCTGAGCAACAGTTATATTATTGTTTTGGTTGTGGAGTTGGAGGAGATATCTTTAATTTTATAATGGGTGTGGAAGGGATTGATTTTAGAGAAACTGTTAAGTTACTAGCTGATAAAGCTGGATTGAGTCTTCCAGAACATAAAGATAATCCCCAAGCTAAGAAGAAGTTTGATAAGAGAAAAAAGTTAATGCATATACATGAATTAGCTACTCGTTTTTATAATTATCTATTGACAAGCTCTGATATAGGAAAAAAAGGTAATAAATATTTTAATCAGCGTGGTTTTGGGAATAATATTATTCAAGAATTTCAGTTAGGCTTTGCTCCTGATCGTTGGGAGGGTTTATATAGATTTTTGAAAAACAAGGGATATTCTGATCAATTATTATTGGAATCGGGCTTGATTCTACCACGAAAAAATAATGCTGGTTATTATGATCGTTTTCGTAACCGTGTTATCTTTACTATCTGCAATCATCAAGGACAAGTTATCGGATTTGGTGGTAGAATCATAGAAGATATTAATCAGCCCAAATATCTAAATTCTCCAGATACACTGATTTTTGATAAGAGTAAGAATTTATATGGACTTAATTTAGCTAAAAAATTCATACAACAGAGTAATGAAGCAATTATAGTAGAAGGGTATACTGATGTGATTACTGCATACCAGTATGGAATAAAGAATGTTGTAGCTTCCTTAGGGACTTCATTAACCAGTGAACAAGCCAAATTATTAAAAAGATATGCTAATACAGTTTATATAGCATACGATTCAGATACTGCAGGGGCTAAAGCTACTTTAAGAGGGCTAGATATCCTAAAAGAAGAAGGATTAGAAGTAAAGGTAATTATATTACCTAAAGATTTAGATCCCGATGAATTTATTAAAGCTGAAGGTAAAGAAGGGTTTGCTAGAAGCCAGTCTCAGGCAGAAACATTAATAGATTTTAAAATCAGTAATATCTTAAAAGGAAGAAGCTTAGAGAATGTTGATGATAAGATAAAAGCAGTAAAGGGAATAATACCTGTTTTAGCAAAGGTTAAAAATAAGGTTGAATTAGATGAATATTGTAAGAAAATTTCAGAAAGATTAAGAACAAGTGAAGGTGTACTAAGAAAAGAGATAGATAAATATAAATTTAAGATGAGGGGTCAGGATAGAAAGAATAAATATAGGAATAATATAAATAATAAGAGTGAATTAGCCGATGCTTTAAATGATCCTAAATTAATTAAATACTTAAAAGCTATTAAGGAGTTATTAAGTATTGTCTTTAAAAATCCCAATCTTATCAACAGGTTGAGAGCCCAGTTGAAAATCGATGCTTTAGCTAAAGAAGAACATAAGGAGCTATTTACTAAAATCTTTGAATTTTATCAGGAACATAATGCTTTAGAGATTAATCAGATTTTGCAAACTATAACCAATAATAATGCTAAAAATTTATTGTTGGAGTTATCCATAAGAGATAATGATTTTTTAGATGATACTGAGAAGACTATAAGCGATTATATTGAAACAATAAAGGGGTATCAAAGAGAAATGAGAATAGAAAGGCTAAATGCAGAAATAAAAGAAGCACAAAAAAGTGGAGATTTTACTAGACAAATGGAATTGATGAAAGAGGTACAATTTTTAAGAAAGGAGGGAAATTAATGTCTGTAGATAAAACTGCAATTCAAGAGAAAGTAAGAAATTTAATTGCTAAGGGAAAAAAAGAAGGTGAAATAAGTTACCAGGAGATAATGGATGCATTGTCTGAAGTAGATTTAGAAACTGATCAAATTGAAGAGATCTATGAAAGCTTCTCCTCCATGGGGATTGAAGTTAAAGATGATGATAATAATGATATAGATGATGATGAAGATGATAATGATGAAGTAGAATTAGACTTAAGTATTCCTAGTGGAGTCTCATTAGATGATCCAGTAAAGATGTATCTTAAAGAGATAGGTAAAGTACCATTATTGACTGCTGAAGAAGAGAAGGATTTGGCTAAAAGGATGGAAGAGGGCGAAGAGTATGCTAAGCAGAGATTGGCTGCTGCTAACTTAAGACTGGTAGTAAGTATTGCTAAGAAGTATGTTGGTAGAGGAATGTTATTCTTAGATTTAATCCAAGAGGGTAATCTAGGTTTGATTAAAGCTGTAGAGAAGTTTGACTATAGAAAAGGATATAAATTCAGTACCTATGCTACTTGGTGGATTAGACAGGCTATTACCCGTTCTATTGCCGATCAAGCTAGAACAATTAGAGTTCCTGTACATATGGTAGAGACAATCAATAAATTGATTAGAGTATCTCGCCATTTAGTACAAGAGCTAGGTCGTGAGCCAAGTGTTAAAGAGATTGCTGAAGAGATGGATATTAGTGAAGAGAAGGTACGAGAAATCAAAAAGATTGCCCAAGAGCCTGTGTCTTTAGAGACTCCAATTGGTGAAGAAGAGGATAGTTACTTAGGTGATTTTATTGAAGATGAAGATGCTCCAGAACCATCTGTAGCAGCATCATTTATGTTATTACAAGAACAATTGGATGGTGTATTGGATACTTTAACAGATCGTGAAAAGAGGGTTTTAGAATTGAGATTTGGTATTGAAGATGGACGTTCTCGTACTTTAGAAGAAGTAGGAAAGGAATTCGGGGTTACTAGAGAGAGGATTAGACAAATTGAGGCTAAAGCTTTAAGAAAGCTTAGACATCCAAGTAGAAGTAAAAAACTTAAAGATTATTTAACATAGATAGAGAATAAAAGATATAATTAGAAAATAACCATTAACTATAGATTATCAAATCCATTTGCTTTAAATGGAAGTTGAGATTTGGATATCTTTGATATATAATTTTAATTGTTGATGTTCCCCGATAGCTCAGTTGGTAGAGCAGATGGCTGTTAACCATCGAGTCGCAGGTTCGAGTCCTGCTCGGGGAGCCATTATTTTTTTACAATAATTTACATAAATTGGGATTAAAAATTATCAAAATTTATCCCTTTACGACTTTAATGGGAATAGCTTAATTTTTAAGGCATATAATAAATTAAAGAATCTCTACCTTACTACATATGTAGTAAGGTTTTTTAATAATTACAGACAACTTTAGATAGAATAAAGAATAGATTACATATAAGGAGTAAATTATGAGATTATCACCGAGATTAGCTAAAATAGTAGATTTATTAATCTTACCATCTAGAGTAATTGATGTAGGGACTGATCATGGATATTTACCAATCTATATCGCCGAAAATACTGCTTCTTCTAAGATAATAGCAAGTGATTATAATAAACAGCCCTGTGAGGCTGCTTTAAATCATATTCAGCAAGCTGGAGTTGAAGATAAAGTTGAGGTTAGACATGGATCAGGGTTATCAGTTTTAAATAGAGGTGAGGTTGACCAAGTTGTAATTGCAGGGATGGGTAGTAGGACTATTATTGGTATCTTAGAAGCTGATTATGATTTAGCTCAGAGTTTGGAGAGATTGGTTTTACAACCTATGGCTGGTTCATCATCTTTACGTAAGTGGTTAGTGGATAATAACTTTAAGATTATTGACGAGGCTTTAGTAAAAGAAGAAGATAAGCTTTATCAAATTATCGTAGCTCAGCCAGGTAAGATGGAAGTAAAGGATGATTTTGAATTAAAGATAGGACCTATTTTACTTAAGAAGAACGATGAGTTATTAGAGGATTATTTTAATGAACTGAAGGATGAATGGCAGAAGATAATCAATAAAATTGCTGAAAATTCTCCTGATAATCAAAAAATTGAAATTTTAAAGAGGAGAATTAAAAGATTAGAAGAAATAGAGTTAAAGATGGAGAGATAAATGAATTAATTAATAAATAGTTTCTTCAGTAGGGAGGTTATAGGATGTCTGTAAAATTACAACAAGTAACTAATTTAATAAATACTTTAGCACCTAAGCACTTAGCTTATGACTGGGATAATATAGGTTTACAACTTGGTGATTATAATCAGGATGTAAGCAGGGTCCTGGTTACTTTGGATGTAACTGAAGAGGTGGTAGAAGAAGCTATAAATTCTGATGTAGATTTAATTGTTGCTCATCATCCTGTTATCTTTAAGGGAATCTCTAATATTAGATTCAATACTCTTTTAGGTAAGATAATTCAAAAAGCAATTAAGCATGATATTGCTTTTTACATAGCTCATACAAATTACGATATAGCTCAAGGTGGATTAAATGATATATTAGCTAAGATGTTAGGTTTAGTTGATACAGAGATTTTAATGGTTACTCAAGTAGAAGACTTAAAGAAGGTAGTTGTCTTTGTACCAGAAGATTCTGTATTTAAGGTCAAAAAAGCCATAGGTAGAGCAGGGGCAGGCTGGATTGGTAATTACAGTGATTGCTTTTTTGAACAAAGAGGTACTGGGAGTTTTAGACCCTTAGAGGGGACTAATCCTTACATAGGTATTAAAGGAGAGATAAATGAGGTTGCAGAGTGTCGGTTGGAGACTATTGTACCTAGTAAAATTTTAAATAAAGTTATCAATAAAATGATTAAAGCTCACCCTTATGAAGAGGTAGCCTATGATATCTATCCTGTAGATAATGAAGGTGAAGCTTTTGGAATAGGTAGAATTGGGTATTTAGAGGAAAGTACTTCTCTAAAGGACTATGTTCAACGTGTTAAGAATGCTTTGGATATAGATCATGTTAAGGTTGTAGGAAAGAATGATACTGAAATTAAAAAGGTTGCTATCTGTAGTGGTAGTGGGGCTGATTTGATTAAAACTGCATCTTTTAAAGGTGCAGATTTATTGGTAACTGGAGATGTTAAATATCATGATGCTCAGTTAGTATTAGAAGAAGGACTAACATTAATAGATGCTGGGCATTATGAAACAGAACAAATTATGAGAGATGCTATGGTATCATATTTAGTAAAAGAGATTACTAAGAATAATCTAGATGTAGAGATTTTAAAATCACAAATTAATACTAATCCTGTTAGAATAGTTTAAAAGTAGGTCGTTTTAGCGACCTACTTTTTTCTATATAGAAAGATATTTTAGATTGAGACTGATACATTATAAATTAGGAGGTATAAGAATGGCTACTTTAGAACTGTTATATCAATTAGAAAAATTAAATGAAGAGAGTAAAGGACTAAAAAGTAGTATGGAGGAAGAGTCTATTGTTGAGGAGATGGACCTTCTAAAAGAGGTTGTAATTAGGATGGAGGAAGATTGGAGTCAAAAGAATAATGAATTGCAAGATTTAAAGCATCAGATTAAGAAAGAGGAATTTGAAGATGCTCGTTTGGTGAGAAAAGAGAAAGATTATAAAGAACAGCTTTATAGTGGTGCTATTTCTAATCCCAAAGAGTTACAAAAGCTTCAAGAAAAATTAAATACTACATTAAAGAGTAAAGAAGAGTTGGAGGATAATCTATTAGAGCTGATGCTAGAATTGGAAGCAAAAGAAGATGAATTAATATCTTTAAAAGAGGATTTAGAGAGTAAGCAAGAAGAGTTGTTAAATCTAGAAGAAGATTATCAGCAAGGTACTACTAAAATAAATCAAGAGCTTGTTAGAATAAATTCAGCCAAAGAAGAGATATTTGATAAGTTAGAAGATAAGCTGATTTTAGAATATGAGAATTTATATCGTAGAAAGAGGGGGAGGGTAGTTGTAGAGATATCTGATGGCTATTGTATGGGCTGTAGAATGCTATTACCAGTCAATTTAGTAGAAGAGGTTAAGTCTAGTGAAGAGATAGTCTATTGTGAAAATTGTGGTAGGATACTTTATTGGAATAGGAAAAACTAGGTCGGGAGTTTTTCTATCACGAAGAGTTCAGAGAACTCGTAGGGTCATAATTTAGAGAAAGGCAGAATATAGAATTGAAAATTTCTAATTAATAAAATGTTATAAATATTGAGAAAAACTCGGTCGGGAGTTTTTTATCGGATCAGAAGCGAAAGAGTAATAAGATTAATTGTTAAAATTTTCTTATATCAATTTCTTGACTTAGATCAAAGTAAATGATATTATATATCTTGCGGTTGAGAGATAAGAATAGAGCTTCTTATTGACAACCTTTATTAAAGATGTTATAATCTAAAACGATAATTAAATAAGTAGACTGGATGATCGCAAGTATGGTAAAATGGGCTATACTTGAGGAAAGTCCGGGCTCCATAGAGCAGGATGCTGGTTAACGGCCAGCCGGAGTAATTCGAGGGAAAGTGCCACAGAGAGCAAACCGCCGATGACCTTTAAGGTACAGGTAAGGGTGAAAGGGTGCGGTAAGAGCGCACCGGGGTTCTGGTGACAGAGTCCGCATGGTAAACCCCATCCGGAGCAAGACCAAGTAGGGAAAGGTTAAGAGTAGCTCGCTCGTCTTTCCGGGTTAGGTCGCTTGAGGTGGCAGGCAACTGTCATCCTAGATGGATGGTCATCACCCGTGAGGGTACAGAACCCGGCTTACAGGTCTACTTATTTATTAAATATTATCTAAAAACCTCCGCTATATAGCGGAGGTTTTGTTATATGTTAAATTAATTTGATACATATGAGTAAAAATTTAAGAGTAATGACAATATAACTATAATATCTTATGTTAAAAGAAAAATTGATACAATAGAATGATATTGCGACACTTTTAAAATTGAGAATATAAAGGTTTTAAGCCGAAAGATATTTTTAATAATTTCGTCTACTTTTCAAAAGTAAAAAAATGTTGTAATATAACCATTTAGCGAAACTATTAGAATATGTTTGGGATAAACTTGTTTATATTAGATAGAATACAAGTTGATATTTGTACTAATTAATAGTTGAGTGTATAATTAATAATAAGTGATTTCTTAGATTTTTGTAAGGAGGATGATATGAAGAGTATTAAAATTGTAACAGATAGTGGTGCTGATTTAAGTAAAGAGTTAATTGAGAGATATAATATAAAAGTAATACCTATTCCAGTTAAGTTAGGTGATAGAAATTACAAGGATGGAGAGGATATTACTCCAATAGAGTTTTATACTAAACTGGAAGCAGAGGATATTAGTCCATCAACTTCTATGATTAATCCCTATACCTTTGAAGAAGAGTTTAAAGAATTATTAAAGGATTATCAAGAGATTATTTATATTAGTTTCTCTTCCCAATTAAGTGGAATCTATAATTCAGCTAAGATGGTCCAAAAAAATTTGGGAGAGGATAAAGTTAGTGTAATTGATTCTAAAGCAGCCTCTTTAGGATTAGGGTTAATAGTTCTAAAAGCAGCTCAATTATTAGAAGAAGGTAAATCAAAGGATGTGATTATCTCTAAAGTTGAAGAAGCTATCAGTAGAATGGAGCATATAGTGGCTATTGGTTCTCTAGAAATGTTAAAAAAAGGGGGAAGAATCTCAGCTACTCAAGCCTTTATAGGGTCATTATTAAATATTATTCCTATGATAGAGGTGAGCCCTGAGGGGAAACTTGTCCCTTTAACTAAGCTCAGAGGTGAGAAGCGCTGTATTAGGTATATACTAGATACCTTTGAAGAGAGAGCAGAGTTAGCAGAAGAGGAGCCAATTGGAATTGGGCATGCTAATAATATTGATCTTGCTCAGAAGATAGCCACTAAGATTAAAGAAGAGTATAATATTAAGGATATTATTATCACAGATATTGGAGCTGCTGTAGGAAGCCATGCAGGATCAGGAACGGTAGCTTTATTCTTTCAATAAGTTATAGTTAAAAATTGTTGTGAGTGTCTATAATTTATCTTAGGAGCCTAATAATAGTAGGTATTGGGTTCTCGATTTTTTCAAGTCCCAATACCTAAGTAAATGAGTTTACAGGAGTTATCTCTTTTTTCTAGAAATTTTTTGGAGTTTGGTTTGAAAATTTGTTAAGAAATCTAAGGAATAGGCGTTAGAATCAGCTAGTATTAATAAAATTAAAATTAGAAATAATGTAAAAGGGTTATAATTACTTACCTTACCATCATCTATAGGTTCTTGTGGAGAATCATCATCATTATTTTTAAATTTAAACATAATAGGACCCCCTTATAATTTAGTTACTATATATTATGTAGTAAATCTTTTTTATGTTAACATAGATTGGAAAAGAGAGTTAGATTGTATCTGATATATTAAATTAGTTATTTAATTAAAAAATTGATATAAGTTAGGAGTGGGAGTAGTGAGTAGATTAGGATTTTTGGGACCACAGGGTAGCTTTACAGAAGTAGCAGCTAGAGAGTACGAGCATCAAGTAGGAGAGTTTATCCCTTATAATGACATTAAGAGCTTGATATTAGGGGTTGTGAAGGATGAGATTGATAGAGCAGTTGTTCCTATTGAGAATTCGATACAAGGTGGAGTGACGCTAACCTTAGATTTATTGGCAGATTTTGACCTTAATATTGTCGGTGAGGTAATTCTTATTATTGAGCAGAGCTTAGTGGCTAAAAAGAAGATGGATTTAGCTGAGGTTAGGCATGTCATCTCACATCCTCAAGCTTTAGCTCAATGCCGTTCTTTTTTGGAAGAAAATTTAAGTAATTATGAAACTCATATAAGTAACAGTACTTCTGAAGCAATTCAACAACTTACAGCTTTAGATGAAAGCTGGGTAGCTATAGGAAATAGTAGAGCAGTTGATTATTATGATTTAGAGATTTTAGCTGAGGGGATACAGGATAATAGTGAAAACTTCACTAGATTTGTAATCTTATCTAAGGATGAAGCGATAAGGAGCCAGAATGCTAAGACCTCGATTATCTGTTCGGTGGCAGAAGATCATCCAGGATTCTTATATGATATCTTACATGAATTTGCTATTAGAGGAATCAACTTGACTAAGATAGAATCTAGACCTGCCAAGAGAATGTTAGGGGAGTATATCTTTTTTATAGACTTTGAAGGTCATTATCTTGATAAGAGGGTCAAGTCAGCTTTAGAGTTAGTGAGTTATAAGAGCCCTTGGTACAAGTTATTAGGGTCATATGAGAAGGCAGTTGATACTATACAGTTGTAATTTTAGTAATAAGTGAGTAATGATAGGAAAATAATTATAAATTATTATTAAAATAGTATACTAATATGAAGAGATGTACAGGGAATAACTAATAGTAGCATCTAAAATCAAATTGAAAATTTTATAAATTTATGTTAGAATATTTAGGTGAACTGTATCTATCGATAAGGAGGTATTAAAATGGCTGGACATTCTAAATGGGCCAATATTAAACATAAGAAGGCGAAAGAGGATAAAGCAAGAGGTAAGTTATTCTCTAAATTAGTTAAGAAGATTACCGTTGCTGCTAGAAATGGTGGTGGTGATGTTGAAACCAATAATGATTTAGCTTTAGCTATTCAAAAGGCTAAGGATGCTAATATGCCTAAAGATAATATCGAACGGGCTATTAAAAGAGGAACTGGTGAGTTAGAAGGGGTTAATTACGAAGAGTTTGTATATGAGGGTTATGCTCCTGCTGGAGTTGCTTTATATATGGAAATTATGACAGATAACCGTAACCGTGCTGCTTCTGATGTAAGACATGTTCTATCTAAGAATGGTGGAAATTTAGGAGAGAGCGGTTGTGTATCATGGATGTTTGAAAGAAAGGGTCAATTAATCATCGACCGTAGCGAAAATGAGATTGATGAGGATGAGATTATGATGGCTGCTTTGGAATCTGGAGCAGAAGATATCAGTATCGAAGCCGATAGTGTGGAGATTATAACTGATCCATCAGATTTAAAAGAGGTTAGAACTGCTATGGAAGAGGCAGGGTACAAGGTTGATTCTGGAGATATAGTAATGATACCAGAGAACGTGCTTGATATAACCGATCCTAATGATGCTAAGAAGGTATTGAGGTTAATGGATGCCTTAGAAGAACAAGATGATATACAAGAGGTATATGCTAACTTTAATATCCCTGATGATATAATGGCAGAAATTGAAGATGAATTATAATATTTTTAACACTTAAGTACAAGATGTGCTTAAGTGTTTTTTATTTTAGGTTAATATTTATATTTGAATATGTAGTAGATATAGAGTATTATAATGGTATAAATAGTTTGTTGGTATAGATAATCCATCAATTGGGTATAAATTTATTAGCTCTATTAGAGTGAGAGATTTATGACTGTCTACATAAAAAAGGCGAGGACAAGCTAGAGTAAATCCAAATAATAATTTAATAAAAAGAACATTACAAATAATTTCTAAGAAGGCTTAAAGCAAAAATAAAGAAAAATATATCTGTTCATGGTTTAAAGCATTCTTTTACTACACATTTATTAGAAATAGGGACAGATATCTGTTATATTCAAGAATTACTTGGACATAAAAGTTCTAAAACAACTGAAGTTTATACTCATGTTAGTAAAATTGAAAGTCCACTGAATAAGATATGAATGTTTAAAGAGTTTTAAGGTTAAAGATATATAAGATATTAACTACATATGTCGTTAATACCACTAAATAGGAGGAGTTTATGACATATGTCGTTAAGATATAAGTTAGATGACATGCCTATTACATAAATATAGATTAAAAGAATAATTCAGATAAAGGTGATTATATATGACCAAAAGACACATTATAGTTATTAAAGCTGATGAAAAAGAAAGGATAGAAGATTTATATAAAGGATTTAAAGTATATGATATGATTGAATTCTCTAATCAAATAATAAGAGAAACTTATAAAAATATACCTGAAATTGAAGTTAAAGAAAATGATGAGTTGGTATTTATTATTAATAGAGAAAAAGAAGAAATAAAAAAATACAAATATAGTAATATAGATGAAGTTAGGAAGCAGAAAGAGAAATATAATATAATTAATTTTGCTGGATGTTATGTAAGCTTTAAAGAAGAATTACATGAATTATTAGATTTAAGAAAAGAGATTGAACCCATTATTTTTGCTCCTTTTTCATATTTTAGGGAAGAATTAATATTTGAAAATAAAATATTTAAAAATGACATTATACTTTCAAATGCTCAATTTAGAAAATTAGTTTATTTTAATGATTCAAGGTTTAAAGGAAAACTAGATTTTTATTTGTCAAATTTTGATAAATCAATATCTTTTAGTAATAATACATTCGAAAAAGAAACTAATTTTGGGATAATAAACTCTAGAGATATGGCTTATTTTATTGACTCAAACTTTATGAAAGAATCTAATTTTTATGCGGCAGTTTTTGATGAAGTTGCTTTTATAAATTCAGTCTTTGAAGATGAAGTTAGCTTTAATAAAATTCATATTAAAAAAAGTGCTCATTTTGATCAAACTAAATTTATGGAAACAGTTAATTTTAGTTTTGCAAAGTTTGATGGAAGAAGTATTTTTGATTTTACAGTTTTTGAAAAAGATGTAAACTTTAAAAGTATACGATCTAAAGAAGAAATGTTTTTTCACAATGCCAATTTTGAAAAAAAAGCTAGTTTTAATCTATCTATTTTTAAAGAAAGAATTATTTTTGATGAAGCAACTTTTAAAGGTGAAACACATTTTGATGAAGCAATTTTTAGAGAAGAAGTTAGTTTTATGAAAGTAATATTTAAAAAAGAAGCATGCTTTTATAAAGTTAGGTTTTATAATTATGCAAATTTCAAATTGAAAAAATGTTATTTTTTAATTCTAGATTATGTTATAAATAGAGATGTAATTGATTTAGAACCAGAAAGGGACAATGAAGCAAAAGTAGATATAGAAAAAATAAGCTTGATAGGATTAAGGAATTTAGGTCAGATCATAATTGATTGGTATAAGAACAGAATTACAGATATGATTGAAAAAGAAAATATAAATTTTGATTTAGTAGCAGAACAATATAGAATGTTAAAAGAAAACTTTCATAATATAGGAAGATATGAACAAGAAGATAAAGCATACGTTAAATTTAAAAGTAATCAAATTAATAGTAAATTTTGTGAAGCTAATAATTGGCTTGATAAATTATATAATGGATTATTATGGATTCCAAGAAAAATATTTTTACAATTGATGGGGGGATTTGGGACAAAACCTTTTAGTATTTTCATAAGTATGTTTATAGTAATAAGTTTGTTCACAGTTTTTTATTACTCATATTTTAAAACAACGAGAATTATACCGATTGAAGTTCAAAATTTAAAGTCTTTATTTCCTATAGATATTTCTTCTTTAAAGCAATCTACCTATCATAGTATAATAACTTTTCTTACTATTGGTTATGGAGATAGTAGTTTTGATAGAATGTCAACTAACGGTAGTCTCATATTTTTATCGGGATTGGAAGGATTTATAGGTATGTTTTTAATGTCGTATTTCACAGTAGCTTTTGTTAGAAAAGTATTGAGATAAATTCTAAAATAAAATTTATGGGGAAGAAAGTCGGCACGTCATCTAACAGCAGCTTAGCGACATCCCAACTAGCGAGGATAAATGGAGAGTGGAGATGACTTATGTGAGGATGTGAGCTTTAATTAGAAGTTGGGAGCGTTTATGGGGACGTCGCGAATCTGCGGGACGTTATGTGACAGTGCGACCAGCCTTTGAAATAATAGGGATAAGCTATATCTTAGGCTGTCTAAGTCTACCGTAAGGTAGACTTTTGGACTACCTATTCTATTTGAGGTAATCCTATCTACCGGTGCATTACTGGTAACGGTTTTGTGCTAAGCGGTAGGGACAATGTGAAACAAACTGCTAGCCTTGAAGCAGGTGATTGCTAGGATAAATATACTGCTATGATTAAATTAATTGAATTACTGAAAGCTTCGTCAAACGTAAATAGTGAAATTAGGCTGATACACTATGACCAAAAGGTGGGAGATGGGGTCAAGTAAGTTTTCGTGTTGCTTGGCAAATAGACTGATATCTTCGGAGTAAAGGTAGAATCTAAGGCAGTATGAATTGGCTAAGGTATAGAACTGTGTAAGCCCGGTATATTCCTGGTTTTCAGGTAGGTTAACAGCAATGTTAATACAATATTAGTGGGTAGAGGAAATAGGAAAAAGCGAATGTTATCTTGTAATGAGATAGATAAGGGTTCTAAATTTGCCCTGCTCTGAAAGGAGGCTGACTTCCTAAAGGTTATCTAAGGCAGGAAAGGATTGAAACTTTATGAATATGGCAAGCCAAATAACTCAATATGAGTGGGCGACCGTAGACCGGAAGAATGCAGGTATCAAATGGGAAACAATAATTTGGGGACCTGTAATAAGAAAGGTTAATAAACTTCAATCGCGAATCGCTAAAGCAATAACTAGAGGAATGAAGAACTTAGCTAGAAAGCTACAATATTTATTATCAAAATCATATTATACAAAACTACTTGCCGTAAGGCGAGTAACAACAAATAAAGGGAAAAAGACACCAGGTATAGATAAAATACTGTGGTCTACTGCTACAAGCAAATATATAAATGCCCTAAAATTAACTAATAAGAATTATAAAGCAAAAGCATTAAAAAGAGTGCATATCTCAAAGTCAAATGGAAAGAAAAGACCTTTGGGGATACCTACAATACATGATAGAGCGATGCAAGCTCTATATGCTAAAACACTTGATCCGATATCAGAAACAACAGCAGATAAGGTATCATTTGGCTTTAGAAAATATAGGAGTTGTGATGATGCCAAAGAATATCTGTTTAAATTATTAGGGAAAAAGATATCTGCTCAGTGGGTGTTAGAAGGAGATATCAAAGGTTGTTTTGATAATATAAATCACGAATGGTTAAAAGAAAATATATTAATTGACAGAAAAATATTAAATCAGTTTCTTAAAGCAGGTTTTGTTCATAATAAAAAGCTTTTTCCTACGGAAAAAGGAACTCCACAAGGTGGAATAATTTCACCTATTCTAGCTAATATGACACTAGACGGATTAGAAGAATTATTAAAAAGAAAATATTGGACTAATTCAAGAGGAACAATAAATAGAAAATATAATAGAAGAAATAAAATAAATCTGGTAAGATACGCAGATGATTTTGTAGTAACAGCCACTAATAAAGAAGTTCTAGAAGAAGCCAGAGAATTGATTGAGGGATTTTTGAAAGAAAGAGGTCTTGAACTATCAAGAGAAAAGACCGAAATAACTCATATCAATACTGGATTTGATTTTCTAGGATGGAACTTTAGGAAATATAATGGAAAGCTAATTATAAAACCATCTAAAGAATCCTATAAATCAATAATAAACGAAATTAGAACTAAAATCAAGGAAAACAAAACAATAAAACAAGAAAACTTAATTAAGATATTAAACTCAAAAATTAGAGGTTGGTGTAATTACCATAGGAGTGCATGTTCCAAAAAGAGCTATCAAAGCTTAGATAGGGATATATTCTATGCACTGTGGAGTTGGGCAAAGCGAAGACATCCAAATAAAGCTAAACAATGGATAAAAGATAGATACTGGATAAGAACTGAAACCCGTGATTGGACATTCTCAGTTGGAAATATCAAATTGATATTCGCAAGTGATACAAAGATAATAAGGCATAGGTTAATAAAGTTCGCAGCAAACCCTTATTTAAAAGAATATGATAAATATTATTTACGCAAAAAGCTAAGATTGAAATGAATTTAATTATTGTTTGCTAATCCGAAGATTAGTTTTGGAGAGCTTGAGCCGTATGACGTGAAAGTGTCAAGTACGGTTCTTAGGGGAGGAAGGAGCTGTAAAGCTCCTGACTTACCCGACTTCTCCCCCCAAATCATTGAAATCGCTGTGAAAAACATTGGTTTAAGTAATTAATATAATTCAACTTTTCAGATTGTTTATCATTTTGTTTGTTATATGGTATAATATTTATAAGTATTATAATTACTAGATATTAGGAGGGATAGTCTATGAAATGGGAAGAAGTTAGAAAAATATATCCCGATAAATTTGTTAAGTTGGAAGTGTTGAATTCTCATATTGAGGGGAATCAAGAATATGTTGATGAGGTTGCTGTAATTGATACAGTTTCTGAAGAGGATGCTACGAAAGAGTTTTTAAAATCTAAAGATAATGTTTTAGTTTATCATACTTCAAAGAAAGATATTACTCTTAAAATTAGAAGTAGGATTGGATTAAGAGGAGTATTCAGAAATGAAAATTGAATATAGAGATGGATTATTGTTTACCTCGATAGAAATTACTTATAAGGGTAAATCAAAAGTTATTGATAATATAGTAGTAGATACGGGTGCAGAAAACTCTTTAATTTCACAGGAAGAAGTTGATGAGATAGGAATAAGAATTAGTAAGGAAGATGAAATTGTAACTTCTTATGGAATTGGTGGAACTGGACATGCATTTATAAAGACTGTTGATGAGGTTAAGATAAGTGGATTTAAATTAAATAACTTTTCAATAGATTTTACAGTGTTACCCTATGAAGATATTAATGGGTTACTGGGATTAGATATATTAATTGAGGGTGGATTTATAATTGATTTAGATATGTTAAAAATCCATAGGAAAGATTGATTAAGTTTGTTATGAATAATAACAGTTTATCAGGAAGCAGGGAATATGTTTTCTGATAAATATTTTTTTATCATCACCCAGATATATTTTCCTGTTTAATTATTTTTTAACTATGAAATTATTTGAAGTTAAGGTGAAAACATGGGGGGGAGAACGCTCACATAACATGCGATTAGCAACATGCAATTGGAGAGAATAAATGAAATTCGGGACTGACTTATATCAGATTTGTAGATTTAATCTGAGATTAGGAGTGTTAGCAGCACATCGCGAATCGCAGGGACGTTATACGACAGATTGTGCCTAAGTTCTTTTTTGGAAGGAGAATTAGAATGAATATTAAAAATAGTTATGATTATATAGAATCAATTTTACAGGAAGTGTTTGGAGAAACAGATGTGACTCATATTAGTACATCTAAGAGGTTTTTATCTAATTTAAAATCTTTAAGTAAAATAGTGGATAATAACGCTCTTAGCTGTAGTAAATGTTTAGATTTTAATATTAAAATTTTAGATTTTACTAGGAACTTAAAATATATGTTGAAAAAGAGAATAGGAATTAAAAAGTATAAAAGACAATTAAAAAAATTACAAAAGATTATCTAATCCATTTCAATGCTGTTCATAATGATTTAGGAGAGATTACATCAAAAAAATATTCTTCCCAATATTATTTTACTTTAAAAATGATTGAAAATACTTACACTCGAAAAGGTAAAAGAAAAATAAAAAAGATAATGAAACGATATAACATTGATTATTTGCCCATCTTATTTGAATTTATTGATAAAATTTATGACTTAGATAATCAAAAATATGATAAGTTAAAAGATAAAAGTCTAGAATTTATTTTTAATCTTTTTTCCATTAAAAAGGTTGAAGATCTTAGAATAGATTTTATAGAAATTTTAAAAGAATCAGTTGATATAGTAGGTCAATTTAGAATGTTATATAAAAAGGATAAAATAGATTATTATAGTATTTATTATGATGTTTTCATTGGGATTATGGGTATTAATATTATTAAAGAGGAAGAAAATAGGAGTCAAAAAAATGCTTTTTTTAATATGATAGATAATTTCTTAGAAAATAAGTCATCTACTTCTATTTTTAAAAAAGCATTAGGAAAATTAGGAGTTATATCATTCCATATTGAAAATTCAGGTGAAGAATGTGAAAAATGTAAAAAAATAAAAAAACAGATAATAAATCAATTAGAACAGATAGAGAATTTAAATAATGAGAAAAAAGGATATGAGTTTTTAGAAAGTCAAGAAGAAATTATAAATGATAATATAAAAAATTATAGAGAACATTTAAAAGATAGGCATAAAATGTTTTATTTTGAAGGTTTTAATAAGAAATTTCTAATGCCTATATTTCTTTTACAAATGATTGTAGTATTATTTATGATATTTCATTTTGATGAATTTATTTTTGATAAACTTATGTTGAAGAGATATGGAATAGATGGGGAAGGTAGAACTTTCATATTAGCTTTAATTTTTACAGTTTTAATGAATTTATTAGCTAAAGTTAATAATTTTCTCACAAAATTTTTTGTTTTAGAAAAGAAAGATACTTTCTAGATTTGAATAAAAAGACGGCACAATCCATCGTATAACAAGGGGTTAGCGACATTCAACTAGTGAGCATAAATGGTAGTTGGGGCTGACTTATGTTAGACTTAAAGTGTTAAATTTGAGGTTATGAGCATTAAAGGGGACGTCGCGAACCCCTGGGACGTTATCCGACAGTGCGACCAGCCTTTGAAATAATAGGGATAAGCTATATCTTAGGCTGTCTAAGTCTACCGTAAGGTAGACTTTTGGACTACCTATTCTATTTGAGGTAATCCTATCTACCGGTGCATTACTGGTAACGGTTTTGTGCTAAGCGGTAGGGACAATGTGAAACAAACTGCTAGCCTTGAAGCAGGTGATTGCTAGGATAAATATACTGCTATGATTAAATTAATTGAATTACTGAAAGCTTCGTCAAACGTAAATAGTGAAATTAGGCTGATACACTATGACCAAAAGGTGGGAGATGGGGTCAAGTAAGTTTTCGTGTTGCTTGGCAAATAGACTGATATCTTCGGAGTAAAGGTAGAATCTAAGGCAGTATGAATTGGCTAAGGTATAGAACTGTGTAAGCCCGGTATATTCCTGGTTTTCAGGTAGGTTAACAGCAATGTTAATACAATATTAGTGGGTAGAGGAAATAGG